>RECT01000273.1 GCA_007693875.1 Spirulina sp. DLM2.Bin59 | reverse complement strand
ACATAACGGGTTAGCACTCGCATGGTTTCGTGGAGGCGTCCGGTGGCTTCGACATCGAACGATGAGGGATGAAGGGGGAATTTTTTCTGCCTTCTGCCTTCTGCCTTCTGCCTTTCCTACGCTTCGTCTTCTTGAAGATCATCGGCAGTGAGGGATTCGTAGGTGGGGCGGTTGGGGGCGCGGCGGCGGTCTACGTCGGCCATTAAGTCCACTTCGGTGTCGTCGCTGTTGCCGTCGGTGGCGGTTTCGACTTTATGGACGGCAATGTCTAAACCGAGGGATTGGAGTTCCCGCATTAGGACTTTGAAGGATTCCGGTGTGCCGGGGCGGGGGATGGGTTTGCCCTTGACGATGGCATTGAGGGCTTCGTTGCGCCCTTGCATATCGTCGGATTTGACGGTGAGCAATTCCTGGAGAATGTAGCCGGCGCCGTAGGCTTCTAAGGCCCACACTTCCATTTCGCCGAACCGCTGGCCCCCCTGTTGGGCTTTGCCGCCTAGGGGTTGCTGGGTGACGAGGGAGTAGGGGCCGGTGGAGCGGGCGTGGATTTTATCATCGACGAGGTGAACGAGTTTGAGCATATAGGCGATGCCGACGGCGACGGGACTATCGAAGGGTTCGCCGGTGCGGCCATCGCGGACGACGATTTTACCGGGGTTATGGGGGTTGAAGACCCAATCCTTGCCGGGTTTGCGGCTGGCTTCTTCGAGCTTGCCATGGACGGCGGTGCGGCTGGCTTCTTCGCCATACATTTCATCAAAGGGGGTGATTTTAAACCGTACCCCGAGGTTTTCCCCGGCCCAGCCGAGGAGACATTCAAACACCTGGCCCACATTCATCCGGGAGGGGACACCGAGGGGATTGAGGACAATATCGACGGGGCGACCATCGGGGAGGTAGGGCATGTCTTCGGCGGCCATAATCCGGGAAATAATCCCCTTGTTGCCGTGGCGACCGGCCATTTTATCCCCCACTTGGATCTTGCGTTTTTGGGCCACATAGACGCGGACGACCATATTGGCTCCGGGGGGCAGTTCGTCGCCTTGTTCACGGGTGAAGACCCGCACATCGACGACGCGGCCCTTTTCGCCGTTGGGCACCCGCAGGGAGTTATCCCGGACATCGCGGGCTTTTTCTCCGAAGATGGCGCGGAGGAGTTTTTCCTCGGGGGGTTGGTCGGATTCCCCTTTGGGGGTGACTTTGCCGACGAGGATGTCGCTGGATTCCACCCAGGCCCCGATGCGGATAATGCCCCGCTCATCGAGGTTGCGGAGGGCATCTTCGCCAACGTTGGGAATTTCCCGGGTGATTTCTTCGGGGCCAAGTTTGGTTTGGCGGGCTTCAATTTCGTATTTTTCGATGTGAATACTGGTGTAGACATCATCCATGACGAGGCGTTCACTGATGAGGATTGCATCCTCGTAGTTGTAGCCTTCCCAGGGCATATAGGCGAGGAGAATATTTTGCCCCAGGGCCAGTTCACCGCCTTCGGTGGCGGAACCATCGGCTAAGACCTGACCGGGAACCACCGGCTCATCTTGATAGACCAGGGGCCGCTGATTGAGGCAGGTATCCTGGTTAGACCGTTGGTACTTTTGAATTTCGTATTCAATTTCCGCTGGCAGGGTTTGGTTAGCTTCCTCAGCGGCGGCGATTTCTTCAGGAGTCCAATCGACCCGAATCCGCACCGACTCCGCATCCACATAGCTAACGGTGCCATAATGACGGGAAACCACCACCATGCCAGAGTCACGGGCAGCTTGGGCTTCCAAACCCGTCCCCACCAGGGGCCGCTCCGGCCGCAACAGGGGCACAGCTTGCCGCTGCATATTGGAACCCATGAGGGCACGGTTGGCATCGTCATGCTCCAGGAAGGGGATTAAAGAGGTGGCAACGGAGACGATTTGCATCGGGGAGACGGCTACATAGTCCACCTGTTCAGGGGTGGTGGTGGAAAATTCCTGCCGATAGCGGACGGGGACGCGATCGCCCTTAATTTTATTATTTTCATCAGTGGACACATCCCCCGGAGCCACTTGCAGATCATCCTCTTGATCGGCGGTGAGGTATTCAGGGGTATCGGTGTAGAGCACATGGCCATTTTCCACCCGGTAATAGGGGGTTTCAATAAAGCCGTATTGGTTAACCCGGGCATAGGTGGCGAGAGAGCCGATCAGCCCCGCGTTGGGGCCTTCCGGCGTTTCCACCGGACAGATCCGCCCATAGTGGGAGGGGTGAATATCTCGCACCGCAAACCCCGCCCGCTCCCGGGTGAGACCGCCGGGGCCAAGGGCAGAAAGGCGGCGTTTATGGGTCAATTCCGCGAGGGGATTGGTTTGATCCATAAATTGGGACAACTGGGAGGAGCCGAAAAATTCTTTAATGGCAGCCACCAGGGGCTTGGGGTTCACCAAGGAAGCAGGGGTCAAGGAATCCGCCTCAGAAACCGTCATCCGTTCCCGAATGATCCGCTCTAACCGATTCAACCCGACCCGGACTTGGTTTTGGAGCAGTTCCCCCACAGAACGCACCCGCCGATTCCCCAAGTGGTCAATATCATCGGTGTGACCGCTATCAAACTCCAGGTTAATCAGGTAGTTGATGGCCGCCATGATGTCGTCGTTGGTGAGGACGCGGATCGTGTCGGGGGTGTTGAGGCGGAGTTTTTTGTTGATTTTGTAGCGGCCCACTTTGCCGAGATCGTACCGCTTGTTATCAAAAAAGCGGGATTCTAAAAGTTGACGACCGCCGTTCACCGTAGGGGGTTCACCGGGGCGGAGCTTGCGGTACAACTCCATCAAGGCTTCTTCTTCGCTGGGATTGCCTTCTTTATCGAGGGTTTTTTGATAGAAATCGGGGTGGCGCAGGCCGTCCATAATTTCGTTATCCGTCAGGCCGATGGCCTTCAGCAAAACCTGAGCCGACAGTTTGCGGGTTTTATCAATGCGCACCCACACCAAACTATTTTTATCGGTTTCAAACTTGAGCCAGGCCCCCCGGTTGGGAATCAGGGAGGCGGAGTAGGTACGGCGACCATTTTTGTCGGTTTCCGCTTTGTAATAGACACCGGGCGATCGCACGATCTGATTCACAATCACCCGCTCTGCGCCGTTGATGATGAACGTGCCTCGGTCAGTCATCAGGGGCAGATCCCCGATAAACACTTCCATTTCTTTAATTTCCCCGGTTTCCTTATTGATCAACCGGGTCGGCACATACATTTGCACCGAATAGCTCGCATCCCGCCGTTTCGCCTCATCCACATCGTACTTGGGGGCATGGAGTTTGAACTTATCCCCAATAAAATGCAATTCCAACTTGCCGGTATAGTCTGTGATCGGCGAAAAACTGTTGAGTTCTTCAATCAAGCCGGTTTCTAGAAACCACCGGAAACTTGACCGTTGAATCTCAATCAGGTCGGGCAGCAGATTGTAGGTTAGGTTGGTCATGGGTTTTGACGATGTGGACGGAGGGGGGGGGAGAGAAGTGAGGGGAGAGAAGTGAGAAGCGAGAAAAATCAATTTGCTCTTTTCTCTCTCCTCTTCCCTCTCTCCTCAATTAACGGGTAGGCGGAACAGTCGGCGGGCGTTGGCGGTGGTGGTGGCGGCCAGATCGGCCAATTCCTCTTGGCGCAGTTGGGCTACCGCCTGGGCGACATGATGGACATAGCTGGGTTCGTTGCGTTTGCCCCGACGGGGGACGGGGGCTAGGAAGGGGCAATCGGTTTCGACTAGGAGGCGATCGCCTGGCACCATTTGGGCTGAAGCATGGAGGTCATGGGCATTTTTAAACGTGACAATGCCGCTAAAACTGATGTACAGACCCAGATCTAAAAACCATTGGGTTTCCGTGGGTTTGCCCCCCCAACAATGCATGACACCGCGAATCGGGCCGCAGGTGTCGTTCATTTCTTGCAGGAGTTCCCGCATCGCTGCTGCGGCATCGCGACAGTGGATGATCACGGGCAAATCCAAGGCCGCCGCAATGGCCAACTGCTGGCGGCAGACCTGGCGTTGATGGTCTTGGTTCTGGGCTTTGAAAAAATCAAGACCCAATTCGCCAATGGCCACCACCCGCTGATCGGATGCGGCCAGACGGTGAATTTCTGGCCCTAAATCCGGGTGCCATGCGTCCGCATCGAGGGGATGCAAACCCACGGCAAAAAACAGCTCTGGGAACTGATCCGCCAGGGCCTGGATTTGGGAAAATTCATCGGGGCGAACACAGGAATGCACCAACTGCACCACGCCAGCTTCTTGCCAGCGGGCACGCACGGCTTCGAGGTCTGGTTGAAAGACCTCGAAGTTAATATGGACATGGGTATCAACTAGCTGCATGGGGCAACCCAATGATGGATATATGGGCCGTTGCCCAAAGGGCGATGGGTACGCTGACGCGAATCGCGCCTGCCGAAAACCAAGGGTTGGCCCTAGGCAGACACCGCTGGAGTCTCGTTGCGCCGCAAATACCGCACCAGGCGGGATTTTTTCCGCGCTCCGGTGTTGACATGGAGCACACCTCGTTTCACCGCTTTGTCAATTTTGCTGTAAACCCGGGCTTGAGCCGCATTCACTTCAGCGAGTTGCTCAGGGGTGGGGTTAGCCGCATAGGCATCCACCGCCGCGAGGTATCGCTTGCTGAGGGTTTTGACAGCAGATTTGTAGGATTTATTACGGAGGCGGTTACGCTCAGCAATTTGAATACGTTTAATCGCAGATTTAGAATTAGCCACGGTCGTCTTCTTGAACAGGTTGCTGGGTTTGCAGGTAGAATATTAAACACTTGCCGGACATATTAATATACCACTAGGGGAAACCACTGTGCAACTATCAGGGGAGTTCATCGCCTAAATTTACCAATTGACCCAACAGCGGCGCGATCGCCCCACAGCCTTTAACTATCCACGTTAAGCTAGAACATATTCACCCGGATTGAGTGCCGGGACGCTCAAACGCCCCACTCGCTCCACTCCCCTCCTTACCACTCGCCCAGGCATTGCAAGACCATGCTGCGAATCATCACCGAGGCAACTGAGGCCCGCACTGAACTGCACCGTATTAGTAGCCGCACCCACGGCAGTGAGACTCTGCCCCAAGAAGAAAGCGTCCGCAACATTGTGCAAACGGTTCAAAAGCGGGGCGACCAAGCCCTCTTGGACTATACCGCCCAATTCGACGGTCAAACCGTCACTGTTGAACAGTTGGCCATCAGTGGCTCTGAATTAGACGCGGCCTATCAACAGGTTTCTAAAGAACTGTTGGATGCGATTATCCTGGCCCGCCAGCAAATTGAAGCCTTTCATCGCCAACGAGTACCGAAGTCTTGGGTGCAGTTCCAGGACGATGACACGGTGCTGGGGAAACGCTACACCCCTGTCGATCGTGCCGGCTTATATGTACCGGGGGGGCGGGCGGCCTATCCCAGTACGGTGTTAATGAATGCGATTCCGGCTAAGGTGGCCCAAGTGCCACACATTGTCATGGTCACGCCCCCCGGGCCGGAGGGGAAAATTAACCCGGCGGTGTTGGTGGCGGCCCAAGAGGCGGGGGTGACGGAAATTTATCGCGTCGGGGGGGCCCAGGCGATCGCCGCCCTCGCCTACGGCACAGAAACGATTCCCAATGTGGATGTGATCACCGGGCCGGGGAATATTTACGTCACCCTCGCTAAAAAGATGGTCTATGGGGTGGTGGGGATTGACTCCCTGGCGGGGCCGTCGGAGGTGTTGATCATCGCCGATCGCTATGCAAATCCCGTCCATGTGGCGGCGGATCTGTTGGCCCAAGCGGAACATGACCCCCTAGCGGCGGCGATTTTGCTCACCCCCGATCTAGAGTTAGCCCATAAAGTGCAGCAGGAGGTGACGCGGCAATTGGAATATCACCCCCGGCGGATTTTGACGGAAAAGGCGATCGCCCACTACGGCTTAATCATCATTGTCGATTCCCTTTCCCAAGCCGCTGAATTTTCTAACCTCTTTGCCCCTGAACATTTAGAGCTAGAAATTGAAGACCCGTGGGATCTTGTGGAGCAGATCCGCCATGCGGGGGCGATTTTCTTAGGGAATTCCACCCCGGAAGCCGTGGGGGACTACCTGGCGGGCCCCAACCACACGCTGCCCACGTCTGGCGCGGCCCGCTATGCCTCTGCGTTAGGGGTAGAAACCTTCATGAAACATTCCAGCCTGATCCAATATTCTCCCCAAGCCCTCCAACGGGTGGCCGGAGCCGTCCAAACCCTGGCCAATGCTGAAGGCCTCCATTCCCACCGGGAATCGGTGCGGTTGCGGGTGGATAAAAACGCCCATTGATGATCTCCACAGGGCGGCAGAGCCGCCTAAGGATCGCGCCACGGCAGAGCCATGGCACGAGATGACCGCTATATTTTTTATGAAATACTGTAGGGGCGAAAAATTTTTCGCCCTCCCCAATCTTTTGCCCTCCCCAATCTTTCGCCCTCCCCAATTTTCGCCCCTAGCTGGTTAGATTTCCATCGCCATCTTGCCAGGGGGCCCGCATGGGATTCCCCCCGGAAAACAGCACATAAAAACAGGGGATGATGAACAGTGTTAATAGTGTGGCCAGGGATAGCCCCGAAAACACCACCACCCCCAAGGGTTGGAGAAATTCCGAGCCTTCCCCTAGACCCAAGGCGAGGGGAAACAGCCCTAATACGGTGGTAATTGTCGTCATTAAAATGGGCCGTAACCGTTGGGGGGCAGCCCGCAACATCGCGCTATAGCGGCTAATGCTGTATTCCTCCCGGATTTGGTTCGCCAACTCCACCAAAA
>RECT01000230.1 GCA_007693875.1 Spirulina sp. DLM2.Bin59 | reverse complement strand
CTCCCCCACCTGCGGTGCGAGGTGGGGGTTTCCACAAGGAGTTTTTGATGAATATGGGCGTAGGGGCGTTGGCGTAAGCCTGCCGGAGGCACAAAAATTTTTTGCCCCTACAAATTTTTCGCCCCTAGATTCGGGTTATTGGTGAAGGGGCATCAGGAGTAAGGGCAAGAGAATCAGCAACCCGCCCCAGAGGAGCCAGCGATCGCGCTCCTGTTTCGCCCCTTGTCCGTCTCCCTGGTCTGTGGCTAAGAGGGCATTGATCCGGTCTTCGAGGCGATGGGGTTGATCATTAAAGGCGACGGCCGTCGGGAAGGGCGGCAGGGGAGACCGCACCACCAACAGCAGTGATTCCGCCAACGTCAGGGGATCAACTTGGGTTGCGGCCCAATGATCAGCCCGTAACTCCCGCAGCAGTAATAATTCTTGCCAGAGTTGCCCAGTCCGGGGCAGCCAAGCCGTTAATCGCCGTAACCAGCCCCATACCAAAAACCAAAACGTATCGCCATAGTAGGCATGGGCCTGTTCATGGGCGAGAACGGCCCCTAACTGCTCCTCATTTAAGGTATCCAGTAACCCCTGACTCACCACCAATTGCGGCCGCCATAGCCCCACCTGGCCCGCAAAACAGAGAGGGGTCTTCAGTAAACGGGCGGGATGGTTTTGAATCTGGATCTCTGGATAGGTTTGGACTTGTTGCTGCGATCGCCACCCCAGCCAAAGCAAGACTAAAAAGACGAATCCCCCCCCGGTTAAAATCGCCACACTCAGGCCATAGCCGCCAAACCCCACGGTCATCCCCGCCATCTGCCCGGCGGGCCCCATGAGGACGATCGCCATCGCTGTGGTTAGTAATAACAAGGGCGGTAACGTTAAAGCCCCCACCGTAGCCACCCACCGCTGTGGCCAAGGTAGAGTACGGGGCAGCGTCAAATATCGTAAAACCAGGGCGGCGGCGATCGGCCCCCCCACCATCAACTGATGCATCGTCTAACCCTCCCCCCGTTGGGCACGGGCGGCCTTGAGCCGCTGGGCCAACTCATCCAACTGGGCAACACTGGCCTGATCGAGGCGATCGGCAAAGGCCGCCACCACATCGGGATTGCTCACGCCGAGAAATTGCTGAAGATGTTCCTGGGCCCGCAAGGCCTGAGCTTCCGTCCGGCTCAAACAGGCCCGCCATTGGAACGATCGCCCCACCTTCTGCCGTTGTACCCAACCCTTTTGGGTTAAGCGTTGCAATACCGTCGTCACGGAAGTATAGGCCAGTTCCCGCTGGGGATCAGAGAGGATGCGATCGTGAATCGTTTTCACCGTTGCGGTTTCAAAATCCCAGAGCAATTCGAGGATTTCCGTTTCAAGGGGCCCCAGAGACATCTGTTGTGGGCGATGGAAAGCAGACATAGAAAAGGGGTCAAGCACGTCATCCCATAGATTAGCATGGGGCATCATGCAGTCCCTGCTCCAGTTTTTCCCCACAGCTCCTAGTTACCTCAACCTTTTGGAGCGCAAAGCCCCCATTTTCTCAACGGGGGAGTAGACCGAGCAAGGCAGCAGTTTCCCAAAAATGGGCCAAAACAGCATGGTTTTGGCTCGAGATTCAGTTATGATCGACACACTTTGCCTATAAACATATAGCGGTCAGGATGCTTAGGACGTTAAAGCCGAAACCCTCTCCGGGTGGGCATTGCCCACCCTACGCGATGTCCTAACCCCCTTTGCTACTGCTATAAATAGTTTTTTTGTTCTTTAACATCCCAAGGCCAATCCCACATTGAGAACGCCGTGAAAATTTCTTCTCCTCCCTCCGTCCCCACCTGGCCCCTGCGAGCGGTTTTGATTATTCCCTTTGTGCTGCAAATTTTTGGGGCTGTTGCTTTAGTGGGTTATCTTTCCTTCCGCAATGGCCAGCGGGCAGTGCAAGACCTGGCAGGAGAAGTCATGGCTCAGACCGCTGAGGTCGTCGATAAACATTTAGAGTTGCAGTTATCCATTCCCCCAGCCATCAATCAAATCAATGCCGAAATCATTCGCAAAGGCTTGATCGATGTGGGCGATCGCCCCGCCATGGCCCAATATTTTTGGAGTCAAATGCAGGCCCATAACCTCACCTATATCGGGATGGGCCTCACCAGTGGGGAAGGGGTGGGGGTTGCCCGCTATGACGGCACCACCATCACCATTGACGATTGGACGGGGGAGCCAGTTGATAACGTCTTGACCTATGCCACCGATGCCGAAGGGAACCCCACGGAAATCCTCGATCGCTGGACTTGGAATAATGCCAATGAACCCTGGTATAACGAGCCAATCGCCGCCGGTAAACCGATTTGGGCGGATATCATTACCAATCAATTTCCCACCGGCCCCTATATCGCCGCCTCTGCCAGCCAACCTATTTATAATGCCCAGGGTGAACTTCTGGGCATGATTGCCACGGATATTCACCTCTTAAAAATCAGTGAATTCTTGCAAGAATTTTATCTAGAAAATACAGGTCATGTTTTTATCATCGAGCGAGATGGCAACTTGATTGCTAACTCTGGCCCCACAGCCCCTTTTCAAGTCCAGGATGATCAAGTTCAACGGATACGGGCGACAGACAGCAAGGATGAGATCATCAGTGCCATTGCCCAAGCCTTAGCCCAACGCTTTAGCGATCTCGACAGGATCACCACCGCCACCCGATTTACCGTTAAAGAAGGTGGAGAAACCTACTTTGTCAACATCCAACCCTGGCAAGATGCCTCTGGTTTAGATTGGTTGATGGTGGTGGCGGTGCCGGAAACCAGCTTCATGGGCCAAATCCATGCCAATACCCGCACAACCATTTTGCTTTGTTTAGCGGCTTTGGCGGTGGCTTCTTTGGTGGGTTTATTGACCAGTCGTTGGATTGCCAACCCCATTGTGCGCCTCAATGCCGCCAGTCAGGCCTTGGCGGCGGGAGAGTTTGGGCAAACCCTACCCCGCAGTTTGATTCGAGAACTAGAAGGGGTTTCTCAATCCTTCAACAGTATGGCCAGTCAACTACAAGCGTCTTTCCAAGCTCTGGAAGAAAGTCGGGGAGAACTGGAGGAACGGGTTAAAACTCGGACGGCGGAACTACAAGCGACTCTCCTGGAATTGCAACGGAGTCAAAGCCAGGTGATTCAAAGTGAAAAAATGTCCAGTTTGGGGCAATTGGTGGCGGGGGTGGCCCATGAGATTAACAATCCGGTTAATTTCATCCATGGCAATTTAGTGCATGTGCAGCAATATACAGAGGATTTGTTAGCCTTTGTGGACACCCTTGATCGCTACCATCCAGAGCCATTGCCGGAGGTGGAGGAGGCAGCAGAAGCCTTGGATTTGGAGTTTTTGCGGGAAGATTTACCGAAAACCCTCACATCGATGCGTTTGGGGACAGAGCGAATTCGGCAGATTGTGCTGTCTCTGCGGAATTTTTCCCGCACCGATGAGGCGGAGTTTAAGGCGGTGCAACTCCATGAGGGTATTGATAGCACCTTAATGATCCTGCAACATCGCCTCAAGGCTAAACCGGAACGTCCTGAGATTGAATTGGCAAAAAATTATGGGGAATTGCCCCTGGTTCCCTGCTACGCGGGCCAACTTAATCAGGTGTTTATGAATATTTTGAGTAATGCCATTGATGCCTTGGATGAGAAGGGGGCGGGGTTGAGCTATCGGGAGATTGAAGCTGATCCCCACCGGATTACGATTACGACGTTGTTGACGACGGATGAGGAGGGTAAAAAATGGGTGAAGGTGGCGATCGCTGACAATGGCCCCGGCATTCCTCCTGAAGTTCAATCTCGCATTTTTGATCCCTTTTTCACCACCAAACCCATTGGTAAAGGTACAGGTATGGGGATGTCCATTAGCTATCAAATTGTCACAGAAAAACACGGGGGAACGTTAACTTGTGATTCTGACCCTGCCACTGGCACAGAGTTTGTGTTGACGATTCCCTTCCTTAAGGATCATTCATAATTTCTTACCATGGTAAATGAAGATAGTCTTAAATATTATCGCGAGTGAGTGAGGGGGTGATTTGATTTTAAAAACAACGGGCTTAACGGCGGCAGAGTTGGGGCAATTGCGGCGGGAATTGGGGTGAATCAGCGGGTTTTAGGATGTGGTGAGATTTTGTAGATTGGCATGGTGCGTCAGCCGTTAAGTTATTTGTTGGCGTTATGGGTTAATCAATCTGACGCACCCTACGATTCTGCCTCCCTTTCCTCAACGGGCGGCAGAGCCGCCTGATGCCAATGCCATGGCAGAGCCATGGCACGAGATGAAGATGGGTTAGGAGGGTGGGGTGATGGGCAATCGGGGGGCTGTAGCCAATCATTTTAAGGAAAATATCTATAAATTTTTTTGCGATGAAGTACTCTGATGAAAGAAATAACGCCTTGAGTGATCTTAATCCCAATTCGATAATTACCGAGTCTAATTCGATAGTAGTTTGGTTGACCTTGGAGTTTTTTGATTTGGCTTATGTCTTGAAGACTTTGGGACTGTTGAACCTCTTCAATCACTTTCTTGATTTTTGACAAGGTTTGACGATCAGTTATTTTAGTCAGGTCTTTTTGAAAGCTCTTTTTGAACTCAATTTGCATCGTTACTGTTCCAGGATTTTAAAAATCTCATCGTGGCTAACAGTTTCTGTTTGTTCACCTTCTTTGATGGCGTTAATCATGCCAATGTTTTCAATGACATCGGCTAAGACTTCGGAAAACAGTTCTTTTTCTTCTTGAATGAGTTCAAAGATGGCTATTTTTAACAGGTCTTTGAGTTTGCTTTCATCTAAAGTAAGTTGGTTCATTTTTCGTTGGAATCCCAATAGGTTGAAGGGGTGAGTGAGGGGGTGATTTTAAAAACAACGGGATTGACGGCGGTGGAGTTGGGGCAATTGCGGCGGGAATTGGGGTGAATCTGCGGGTTTAGGATGTGGTGATATTTTGCAGATTAGCATGGTGGCATGGTGCGTCAGTCGTTAAGTTATTTGTTGGCGTTATGGGTTGATCGATCTGACGCACCCTACGATTCTACGGTTCAATTGTAGGGTGCGTCAGATAGGATCAATGATGATATTTGATGATGGGTTTGTTTCTGACGCACCGTTTTCTTCTTCTGTTTGTTCGCCTTCTTGAATGGTGTTGATCATGCCCATGTTTTCGTTGGCATCATCTAAGGTTTCGGAGGAGAGTTCTTGTTGTTGTTGAGCGATTTCAAAGATTACTTTCCTTAACAGATAAGTGATTTGATCTTCGTCTAAGTCGAGTTGGTCTAAATCAATTTCGTCCATTTTGGGTCAAGATTTAAAGGGGTTAATGATAATGTAAGCATCCCCGCGCTAAAGCGACGGGGCTTTCGGTAGCCCTGAAACAGCCTGCTCTAAAGAGCAAAACAATCCCGAGCCTCTAGGCAGGCTTACCACTGCCCCAAGCTTAGAAATATTGATTGCACCATTCAAGTCAGCATCACCCTGCCAGCCACAATGCCCACAATTGAAGCTTTTCTTCGACCGCAGCCCAATATGGTTGCAGCAGTGGCAAGTTTGACTGGTGTAGGCCGGCGGCACAACGACCAACTCAATCCCTTCCTTAATGGCCTTGTAGGCCAGGAATTGACGGAGTTGATAGAACGCCCAACTGTTAGACCGTCTCCGTTCGGTCTTGCTTCTCGGTTGCTGGTTCGTGCGCTCTCTGATGCCTGTCAAATCCTCAATGGCAACGGCAGCATTAAGCGCCTTGGCCTCGCGGATGATGGCAGCACTGATGGCATGGTTCAGCCATTGTTGAAAGCGCCTCTCCCTCCCCGACAGCCGTTGCAGGACCTGCCGGCATCGCCGCCGACTCGACTTTGTGCCTTTCGAGGCTTTCTTCTGAAGAGATGCTCTTACCCTGGAAAATCTGTCTCGAACCTGATTCAACTGCTTGCCGTCCCAACCCTGACCCGTGCTGGTCTTGGCAATTTCACGTCTGCCCAAATCAACCCCGATCACCTTGTCGGATTTGATGGGCTCGGGCGCATCATCCGTCAGTTGAATGTGGATGTAGTAGAAGCCGTCCCGATGCTGGCACAACTGGGCAGAGGTGGGCTTACGTCCTTTCAGCCTGCCCCGCTGGTAATTGCCAATATCGAGCCTGATGTGCTCCCTGCCACCCAAAAGCGTCAGGCTCACCGTCGAGTCCTTCTCCCTGAAGGCAAAAATGCGAGCGTCGTAATCAGCCGACGTTGGCCGAAAGGCTTTGACGGGCTTGTGCTTCAGCTTGGCAGTCTTGCGGTTAGCCCCGACTCTGGCACAAACCCTGACGGCCTGGTTAGCACTCAGTCCAAACTGCTCCCGAATGTCGTGGTAAACCTGGCTTTGAATGGTGGTCTTGCTGGTGACAGAAGGCTTGACGGACTGATTGACAAAGTTGCAAGCGTCGGCAAACGCCTTGAGCAAAGCCTCAATCTTAAGGGCTTGTTCAGGCGTAGGTCGAAGCTTGCAAGTGATTGTCAGTGTTTGTTCCATGAGGCAATTGTATCACCCGTGAATAGCTGGCAGCTAAAGCTGCCGTTCGTTTTTCCTCCCTGGGCTAAAGCCGCAGGGCTTCCAAACGTATCAAGGAGTTATCGTGAGGAGAAACCGTAACGCCCCGTTCCCTAGGTCTTTGAGCCTATTTGATCTGCCCACTAATCCCGAAGATTTTGGGTTTACCTTTCACTTAAAGGGGATATACTCTACGGCATTCATCCATTCATCAGGTTCTGAGGCTTTGGCAATCAATTCTAAATCTCTGACAAACTGACCAA
>RECT01000167.1 GCA_007693875.1 Spirulina sp. DLM2.Bin59 | reverse complement strand
CGGATCTGCTCGATCGCCCGCTCCAACATCCCCCGCACATAGGCCCGTAAATAGGTCAAGTCCGCCGCACTAATCGGATCACTATGGACAAACTCCTGGGTAAGGCGCACCGCCCCCACCTTCGTACTACTGAGATAGCGAGTATCGTGGCGATCGCACAAAATCAACTCCGTAGACCCGCCGCCAATATCAATAATCACCTGGGGCTGATCATTAAATTCCCACCCCGACAGCACCCCCAGATAAATCCGCCGCGCCTCCTCCGGCCCAGAAATCAGGTCAATCTGAAGCCCCAATTCCCGCTCCACCTGTTGAATAAATTCCTGGCCATTGGGAGCCTCACGGGTGGCACTGGTGGCCACAGCGAGGATATGTTTCGCCCCAAAACTCAAGGCCAGGTCTTGGCAGCGGCGCAGGGTTGACAGGGCGCGGGCGATGGCCTCCGGCGTGAGGTTGCCCGTTTCGAGGTCGCGATCGCCCAACCGCACCGTATCCTTCTCCTTGGCAATAATCGAAAAGCTGGGGAATTGCGGCTCAATCTTAACCACAACCAAATGAATCGAGTTCGTGCCAATATCGATCGCCCCTAGAATAATCGGTTGTGTAGGGACAGACTGGGGGGGGAGCGATGCCGCCATAATCTTAGGTTCCGGTAGCTAGTTAGAGATTTCCCTTTCCAGTGTACGATCCTACGGATTCTCACAACAGGAAACCCCCTCACCCTGGCACCAATGGCGAGATCAAGGGTTTTGGGCCCAAGATTCAGAAGGAGCCGCCGCAGGATTCTCCATCACCGTGAACGTTGCAGGCAGTTCCCCCTTGGCCTGAGCAAAAATACGATAGTCATCCGCCTCCTCAAGAGCATGCTCCAATTCAGCCTCCGCCTCCGCCGTTTCCCGTTTGACTCGGATTAAATCATACTGAACATTGCTATCCCCATGGATGGCAAAGGCAATATTAAACACCTCAAAAAAATGGATAACCCAATCACAATCCGCTTCCGGATAGGCAATATAGTGGCGGATCAACTTTGCCACTTGATGCTCTAAATGAGTCCGGGCATTGGGGCAAATTAAAATCAGCTTGAGGAGCAAAATCACCAATGTAATCGTATTGCCTTGGGACAGGAGAAAAACAAAGAAATCTGAAGGCTCTTCCCCCTGCTCTGTGGTCAGAAAACTAATCACCCGGTTACAGGTTCGCAGTAGTAATGCATCACTGAGCGCATCTTGATCATACTTAGGGTAAAGGGACTTAATGCGGTTCAGAATTTGCTGATAGGTGGGATTTTTAGCCTCTTTGCCCTCCGATGAAAAGGCTAGGTAATTACACAGTGCATCTTTAAAATCTACATAATTCAAGCCCTGGACTTGCTTCGTAAAAATATTGGCAAAATAGGAATATTTATAATGCCCTTGGCGCACCATGATCGTTTTAATCAGCCGTAACACCTCTTCCCCTAACCCCGTGGGGTTTTGAACTGGCCGGGCTGGATTGTGAATAGCAGTTTGCGATCGCGCCGTGTACATGGCTAATTCAAACTTAAAGCGATCCTTGAGTTCCTGCGATCGCTTTCGAGCCGCCTCCCGCTGTTCGGGAGAATTATCCATATTCACATACTGAGGAACTAACAGATAAGAAGTATAACGTTCGCTCCAATGTTGGGATGCACCACTCAACGCCTGGGAATTGCGGCGATGTTCAGCAATAAACAGCTTCAGATCAGTATAGTCCTGACTCTCCACAAACAGCTTCAGCCATTCCTGAAGATGTTTACGGGATCGCGAAGCCACCCGACGGTCAAAATCATACTGGGCAAACCCCTCCACTAAAGGCACAATACATTGTGTTTGTCGCTTCGTTTCCCAGTTGTTAATTAAAATATAGCAGGAGCGTTTCAGTGTATTTAAAAACTCATGGCAATCACGGCCATTTAAGATCTGTTCAAGTTCCTTAAATGCACCCCGATTGCCTGGATGGGACTGGTAGTCCAAAAACAAGCCATTAAATTCGTCAAGGGCAACTTCTGGGGAAAAGTTCCGGACTGTCTCCAGGAGAAATTGATAAATAAGCATAGCGGGAAGGGTGAGGATATGGCTGATACAGCAGATCGATCTGCCCAAAACCATCCAAGTTTAAGCATATTTTAGCCATGATCCCCAACAAATGGCGGTAGTTTTTTTGATGGCGGTCAAATTTTCCCGTTTAGCGGCTGCCACGCCCCCGAATGCGATCAATTTCAGCCTGTAGTTGTTCAATCTGTCGCTGTAGACCATTCACTTCACCGGCGGCACTGGCGGCGGTGTTGACGGCTCCCTCGGCGGGGTTGGGGATGTAGTGGCCCTGGCGCAGGTGGCGATATTGCTCCGATTGCGACCAATGTTGTAAATAATGCAGCCGCTCCACGGGAAAAGGATGGGTGACTAAGGCGCCATTGCCGCCGTTATAGATTAAGAATTTATAGATCTGGTTGAGTTCATCGCCATCTAGAGCTTGATAACGCTCTGCTTGGCGGGTAAATTCTGCCAAACTACATTCATGGGCGTATTTTTGGCTCCCCCCCGCGACCCGCATCATCGTTTGGGCCACAAGGTTCAGATCATCCACCACCAATAGGGCGGCGCGATCGGCGGATAACTCCGCTTTTCGCGACCATTCATAAAAGCCATAAACCAAGCCCTGATTGAGCATCCGCCCAATCCCGAGGGTGAGTTCTCCGATCATTTCCGTTGCGCCCATGGCCCAGATCGCCATTTGCTTCAGCACCGTATGGCCACATTTGATATGGCCCAGTTCATGGGCGATGACGGTGCGCAGTTCTGCCTCACTGAGGAGATCCATCGCGCCGCTATTAATCACCATCGAGGGATGATCGGAACCGAGGGAATAGCTATTCACCTGGGGATTTTGGCTGACAAACAGGCTCGGTTCAACGTTGAGGCTGAGATCCCGGACGCAATCCCGAAAAATACCGTAGATGGTGGCGTATTGGCGGGGGCCAGCGGCCACACAGTTGCCCATCAGGTAAACCTGTTGGGGCCGCTCGTAGAGGTATTCGACAAAACTGCGGGTGACTTGCTCAAAGCCGGGGATGGCCCGGAGGGCTTGCTCGGCTTGGGCATCGAGGGGATGGCGAAAGGCTTCGCTGGTGAGACCGGGATAGGTGGCCATGGTGCTATAGGGAGGGGCTTCCCTCCGATTGTAAACATTTCTTCGCCGCCTCTGCTGACCTGTTGGGGGTTTTAGTCAATGTATTGACATTGTGTTGACATGGTTAATCCAGAATTAGTATAATCAAAACTGATTTCATCTTACAAATGGCGAGCTATGGGTCTCACAGAAATTCGTGATGTCACGATCAATATCCGTGCCAAGCAAAATCAGCGAGACTTGATTGATCAAGCTGCAAAAATTCAGGGTAAGAGTCGCTCGGAATTTATGCTGGCCTCTGCTTGTCAACAAGCCACTGATGTTCTCTTAAATCAGCACTTTTTTAACTTAGAGGGGCCAAAGTTTGAGGAGTTCTTGGCTTTACTGGATGCCCCCCCTCAAGCCAATGAGCCGTTAAGCCATTTGTTGAACCATCGCGCACCGTGGGAATAAGTCCAGATCGCTCTCAACTCCGCCCCCCGGAAAAACTTCAGAAAATCCATCAACTCCAGCAATTTAATTCTGGAAATCAGGCTCTTGATGATTGGCTAAAACATCGCGCTCTTAAAAATGAAGGAGCGGGAGCTTCGAGAACCTATGTCGTTTGTGCTGATCAGCGGGTGGTTGGCTATTATTGCCTTGCCACTGGGGCGGTGGATTGCGCTATAGCAACAGGCCGCGTTAGTCGCAATATGCCTAACCCCATTCCTGTGATCATCAATGGCCGCCTAGCGGTAGATCAGGATTGGCAAGGGCAAGGCTTGGGCCGTGGGTTATTGCGGGATGCCATTTTGCGTATTCTTAACGCGGCTGAAATTGCAGGGATTCGCGCCATTCTCGTCCATGCAATTTCCGATGCAGCCAAGGAGTTTTATCAAAAATCTGGGTTTTCGGTTTCCCCTTGTGAACCAATGACGCTGATGGTGACGATCCAAGATGCAAGGTTAGCCCTTGAGCGAGGTTAGGGGTTTATTGGGGGGGATTGTTGAGGTGTCGCCAGATGCGGAGGACTTCGGCCACAGTCCAGCCTCGAACGGTTCACCTCGATTGGGGCCTGATCCATTCGTAGCAGATGAGTTGGATATCTTGACGCTGAATTGATTTCAGCATGGCCTCTTTTGTGTCTTCTTCCGGCTCTAGGTGGCTGTAATAGTCATTTTCGATAAACAATTCATCAATCATTTGAATAAATTCGTCAATCTTTTGATCCTGGGTGTATTGGTTCCAGATTGCTTTCAGTTCGCGATCGTAGCTGCGGAGGTTGGTTTCTTTAATCACCTTGAGAATGCGATCGCGCACTCCTTCCTCCACCGTGGATTCCTCGAATAGACTGGGTTGAGTGAGGGCTTGATAAATTTGTTGCGGGTATTTTGTCAGTTTGCTGGCGATCTTTGCTGTTGACTTACTCTTTTGTAGAGAGTCTAAAATATTGCGAATTGCGCCTTCAAAGCTCATGAAAACAGACGCATCAAACTGAGCGGGGGGCAGATCGTCCGGTGCGGGGAAGTCTGACTCTTCACACTGAATCCAGCTATAGATTTTACGGATACTGTGGACTAGGCTATCGGGTGCAGTGGTGATTGCGCCATTGCGTCTAGGGTAGCAGTGCCAGAAGTGGCGATCGCCTGCCCGAAATGCAAAGAATATGCCACCCTCTTTAAAGTTAGGGTCGGGAATGTTGAAGTTATAGTTGCTGTGGATACCTAGGGGAATTTCTTCGAGTTGGTCTTGGGCGAACTTTTGCAAATATTGGAGCAGCGGAAAACGCATTTCATCTAAAGAAATCAGTTCAGAAGCCTGTTCTAGTTCTTCCAAAATAGCCTGTTTTTCGGCTTCAGTATCGGCGCGTTTGAGGCGGTAGAGTTCTTCGAGGGAACGTTCGGAGATGGTCTCACCTAAAACTGAGGCATCTAATCCCACTTCCCGATCAATTGTGGCGATTCGTTCCTGTAAGCGTTGGACTAATCCCAGCAGTTTGTCGAGGCCTTCCTCTGGAAAGCAGTTATAGATATAGAGCAAGTCAAAATCAGTACCCAGTCGGTCAATCCGTCCTGCCCGTTGGATCATCCGCACGGGGTTCCAGTGTAGGTCATAGTTCACTAAAACCCCTGCATCTTGGAGGTTTTGCCCCTCGCTCAATACGTCAGTTGAGATCAAGATATCAATGGGATTTTCAAGGCAGTAGTCTAGTTCTTCTTGGTCTTGGGTGTTGGATTTTGGGGAAAAGTGCCTCACTTTTGCTTCGCGCTGTTTGCCGGATGAGTCTCCGGTGAGGATGTCAATGTGGGGAGTTTTGCCCTCGTGGGTCATTTGAGTAAGCCATTCGTGATCATCTAGGAGTGAGCGATAGATATATTTTGCGGTGTCTTTGAAGTAGCTGAAGACGAGGACTTTTTGACCTTTGAAGTTGAGGAGTAATTGTTTGAAGGCGGCAAGTTTACGATCGCTGTCTCGATCTGCCTCTACAGCAGCCTGAATTGCGTCAAGTCTCTCTAGAACGCGATTGAGGGCGGTTAGATCTGCTTCGATTTGGGATTGGAGTTGTTTAATATCGTAGTCTTTGGGGTTAATCGCCTCTAGATTTTCGATAATGTCGATTTCGGCCATCTGATCATCA
The DNA here is from genome assembly GCA_007693875.1 of Spirulina sp. DLM2.Bin59. Classification (GTDB taxonomy): domain Bacteria; phylum Cyanobacteriota; class Cyanobacteriia; order Cyanobacteriales; family Spirulinaceae; genus Spirulina. Next base: position 1,080 of record RECT01000167.1, on the reverse strand, counting down.
TCGTTATCAAGGGCCATGATCAGCTTGCGAAAATTCTTGCTATCGAGGAGTTTTTTCTCTTGGGTTAGGACTTCATAAAATTTAGTCTGAAAGTTGCATTGATTACGGAGGGTTTTGGTAAATGCAATGAGGGAGCTTTCAAAGCGTTTGAAATACAATGCTTTTTGCAGGCATACCAAGGCTTTATTGCGTTTAACTTCGCTGGTATCGTCGTTATTTTTCTTTTTTTTGAAGGCTTTGATGTTGTACGGGGCGAGGTTTAGGGTATCGACTTGATCGGCGATCGCCTCATACAAGCCTGCATAGGTTGCTTCAAAGTTATAGGTGAAGTTTTCAAGCTGACGTTTTGGGAATTGGATCAGTTGTTCGGCAATGTAGATTTCTTCTCCTGCTTCTTGACGTTTGATCACATCTTGGCGGCTCCGACGCACCACGGTTTCCATGAGCAGATCGGTGATTTCGGCTTTGCCCTCTTTGAGGGCTTTGAAGTAGGTGCTAAGGTTGCCTACGCCCCAATTGCGATAGGTGATTTCATTGCCTTTGGTGAGTAGCAAAATTTGGTGATAGAGGTCAAAGATTGTGTTATTGATGGGGGTGGCGGTGAGTAGTAGTACTTTGGTGTTTTGTCGTCCTGTTCCGAGAAGTTTTTGAAGGTTACGGTAGCGGTTGGTTGCGCTGTTGCGAAAGTTATGGGATTCATCGATGACGATGAGGTCATGATTGCGAAAACGGCGGATATCGGCATTTTGTCGGCTTACTTCTTCGTGGGATAAAATATCGGCTTTGATGCCGAATTCATCGAGTTTTTTACGCCAAACTAAATCGCGCAGTTGGGCGGGACAAAGAACGAGGACTTTGGGGATATGGCCGGGTTGTCGCAGTTTGATCAGGTAATGTTCAATGACGCGCAAACCGATGAAGGTTTTGCCTAACCCCACGGCATCGGCGACCATACACCCGTTATGGCGTTCGAGGAGTCTGACGGCGCGTTCAAAGCCTTCTTGTTGGAAGCTGGCAAGGGTTAACCCGGTTTGGAGTTCTCCTTCGAGGAGGGTGTCATCTTTGAAGCGTTCGTAGAGG
>RECT01000139.1 GCA_007693875.1 Spirulina sp. DLM2.Bin59 | reverse complement strand
AAATCCTTCTAATTAAGACACCGCCACCTCGCGTAGCAGGTGGAGGAGTATTCATTTGGGATCATGGCAAAGCAGCAAAACCTGATGGGTCACTTTTTTAAAATTCGTCCCCTGATCTTGGGGTTGTTATTTGTGGGGGCGATCGCCATTACCGGTTGCCGGGGCATCATTGCCGCCCACACGAACCGCCAGCCCCAACTCGTCTTTGCCAGTCCCAGCGACCCCGCCACATTTAACTACCCCCTCAACACCTCCGCCTTTAGCGTCTTTGGCCTGATCAACGAAGGATTAATCACCCAAAACGGCGAAACCGCCGAATTAGAACCCGCCCTCGCCGAATCCTGGGAAATTTCCGACGATAATCTCCGGATCACGTTCACACTCCGGGAAGGATTGCGCTGGTCTGATGGGGAACCGATCACCGCTGAAGATGTCGCCTTTACCTATAACGATATTTATTTAAACCCCAAAGTCCCCACCGGCATTAAAGACATTCTCCGGGTGGGGGATAGTTTCCCCGAAGTCCGAGCCTTAAATCCCCGTCGCGTTGAATTTTCCGTCCCCCAACCCTTTGCCCCCTTTCTCCGCTATGCCGGGGGCATCTCGATCCTCCCAAAGCACGCCCTAGAGGAATCGATCAACACCACCAACAGCAGCGGCGATCTCGTTTTCCTCTCCACTTGGGGCACCAATACCGACCCCCGGGAAATTATCGGAGCTGGCCCCTACCGGATGGTGCGCTATGTCCCCGGCCAACGGGTGATTTTTGAGCGCAATCCCTACTATTGGAAAGAAGATGAGGCAGGGAATCCCCAACCCTATATTGAGAGCATTGTCACCCGCACCATTGAATCCGATGAAACCCAATCCGTCGCCTTTCGTTCTGGGGAGCTAGATAGTTTAGGGGTGCAGCCGGAGGTGTTTAGCCTCCTCAAACGGGAGGAAGAACGGGGGGGCTATACGATCTACAACGGTGGCCCTTCGGCGGATAGTCGCTTTGTTGGCTTTAATCTCTCAACGGCAACGAATGCAGCAGGTCGCCCCTTTGTGGATCCGATGATTTCCGGTTGGTTTAATCGCCAAGGGTTCCGCCAGGCGGTGGCCTATGCCCTGAATCGGGAAAAGATGAAAAACAATATCTATCGCGGTTTGGGGGAGATTCAACATTCACCCCTTGCTGTGAATAATCCCTTTTATCGGGGCCCGGAGGATGGGTTACGAATTTATGAATATGATCCGGAGCGGGCCAAGGCGTTGCTGTTGGCAAATGGCTTTCGATATAACCGCAACAATCGTTTAGAGGATGAAGAGGGTAATCTCGTCCGGTTTCAGATGTTGGTGAAATCTGAGGAAAAGGTACGGGTTGATGCGGCGGTGCAAATTCAGCAAGATCTGGATGCCATCGGCATTCAGGCGGATTTGCAGGTGGTGAATTTTAATACGGTGATCCAAAAGCTCCAAAACCGAGATTGGCAGGCCTATGTGGGAGGTTTTGGTGGGGGCAGTGTGGAACCCCATAGTGGGTTTAATATTTGGTATAGTGGCGGCTCGTTGCATCAGTTTAATCAGGGGCCAATGGCGGGGGAGGAACCGATCCAGAATTGGCAGGTTTCCGATTGGGAGCGGGAAATTGATGCGTTATTTATGGCGGGGGTTGGTGAATTAGATGAGGAAAAGCGGAAGGAGATCTATGGGGAGTTTCAGCAAATTGTGGCGGAACAAGTACCGTTTATTTATTTGGTGAATGCCTTTTCGTTGCAGGCGGTGCGCGATCGCATTGAGAATATTCGCTTTACGGCTTTGGGGGGTGCGTTCTGGAATCTCCATGAACTGAAATTAAGGGCAAATTAACCCCAGGGGGATGGTCTCGATGTTGTTCCCCAATCCCGTACGTTAGAATGGGGGCAATCCATAACGAGAACAGAACCATGGAACGTCGTCAATTTTTAACCTGGGTCGGTGTGGGTATGCTGGCCAGTTCCCTACCCTTTGCCCTAGCGGCCTGTAGTCCAGGCGAAGAAGATAATGCCGCAGGCGAATCAGGCACTCCAGCCAGCGACCCGATCGCTCCCCTGGAAACCACCATCGATGATCAAGGCTTCCAAGCCCTTGCCAGCCGCGAGCAATTAAACATGGGCCCCGTTTTCGTTGCATCTGCCACCGTGCCGGTTTTAATCTTTGAAATCAATGGGGAAATGGCCGCCCTTAATCCCACCTGTACCCATCGCGGTTGTACCGTTGCCCTCCAGGAAAATGGTACATTTCTCTGTCCCTGCCATGGAGCAGAATTTACGGCAGATGGCACCGTGACCGATGGCCCCGCTGAAGCCCCCTTACCTGCCTTTGAAGTAAAAACAGAGGGCGATCGCATTTTGGTTAAAGTGGGCGCTTAAGCCCTCAATTCCTGAAGGGTGCGTCAGACCTTACGATTCTAGATTCAATGGTAGGGTGCGTCAGAGCGATTAATTCATGACACAAAAAAGCAGCGCAACGGCTGACGCACCATTGACGCACCATTGACTGAGCTAAGGGTTTAACCATAACCCCGCAATCAACAATAACCCACTCCAAAAATGAAGCTTTACCGCAATAAACTTGCAGTTTTTAATCTGTTCCGGTTGGTCGTGGTATTGCTGCACTTGGCGGATTAATTGCCAAGCAATGGGCAATGTTAAAAAAATCAAGCCGGTTCCCAGGGGAAATATCCCCAGGATTAACCCCAATCCATAACCACCAAAACAGAGGGTTAGCCCCCAGGTTAAGAGCTTTGCCCCCCGTGCTGTGCCGAGGCGAACAATGGGCGATCGCTTGCCCGCAGCGAGATCATCCGCCACCTGATGGAAATGGGAGCAAAATAAAATCAATGTTGTGGTCAACCCAACAAACATTGCTACACCAGCAGCTAGGGGTGAAAATTCTAAGCCTTGGGAATAGAGGGCAGCGGCGATCGCCATCGGCCCAAAGGTGACAAAACAAATCGGTTCCCCCAAACCCAGATAACCCCACCGAAAGGGCGGCCCTTGGTAGGCATAGCCGAGGCTACAGGCTACCAAAACCAGGGCCACAATGCGCCAATCCTGGGCAAGGTAGGCAACGGTGAAAATACTCCCTACCCCCAGGAGTAAGCAGAGCATACTTAACCAGAAGATCAGGGATTTTTTCTGGGTTAAATTCACCACAGAATGCGCTTTGTTGGCATCAATACCGGTCTCAGCATCAAAGACATCATTACTTAAGTTTTCCCAGGCTAAAACAGCGATCGCCCCCAGTAAAAAAAGGCTAAAAATTCCCCCATTGATCTGTTGATTTTCTCGATAGGCGATCGCCGTCCCTAGCACAATAGGAATCACTGCCACACTGTACATGGGGAGTTTAATCGCAGCCCACCAGAGTTGCTGACGGGAAAGATCAGGGGCGGCAATATTCGGTGTTACGGGGAGAGTCATTACCAGCGCAAACGTAATTTTAGAGAATAGGGAGGATTCAAGCAGACAGTGACCATTGAAGATCTAAATTCAGATCCTCGACCCGTTCCGCTACCATGGGCGTATTCCCCACCTAGACGGCCTCCCCTCCTTAGACATACCATTGAGTTCTACCGAAAATTAAAAAATTATAAGAAATTTTACGTTTTTCTATGGCCGTTCTTCCCTATCGTTTTTCCCCAGCATACGATGCGCGAGAACTCCAGTCCCTGTTTACGGTGGCTTTGGTGCAGGCCCGGCAACGCCATTGCCCCCAAATTTTAAGCCTCACTTCTCCCCTGTTGCCAGGGGTTGACCCCTTGGAACTGCTGCACCATAACCCCTTGCAGGGTAAACCGGCGGTGTATTGGGAGAACCCCAGCCGGGGAGAGGCGATCGCCGCCATCGGTCAGGTGGCAGGGGTGGGGCTGAGTGGGGGCGATCGCTTTTGCCAAGCTCGGCAGTGGCTCCAAGCTATTGAGCAAAACCTGATCCAAAGGGGAGATCTTGATCTGCCATTTAGTGGTGTTCATACCTTCGCGGCCTTTACCTTTACCCCCCACCGTGCTCCCGTCGGCTATGCCCCGGCCATGTTGTCTATTCCCCAAATTCAAGTAGCTCGTCGGGGTGATCGCGGCGTTTGGGTTCACAACGGCCGCATTGAAACCACCACAACCTTTGCTGGGTTTCTTGCCCAATGGCAAGAGGGAGAAGCCCTGATGGCAAATTTGCGCCAAGGGGCAAATTTCCCCCTTGAAACCGGGGGGGGCCACGGTGGCACCATTACCCAGACTCAACATTTTCCCCGATTTAAACAGGCGGTGGAATGGGCTTTGGAGGCGATCGCCACTGGACAGTTATCGAAAATTGTCATGGCCCACGCCGTTGATCTCGTCAGTTCTCAGCCCTTCGCCGTCGTCACAGCCCTAGCGGCCCTGCGCCGCCATCATCCCGATTGTTATACCTTCGCCTTTACCAATCCCCACGGCCATAGCTTCATTGGTGCCAGCCCTGAGCGACTGATCCGCATTCAGGGGGGCATGTTGCAAACCGATGCCCTCGCCGGGTCTGCTCCCAGGGGGGAAACTCCAGAACTGGATGCCCATTTAGCCCGGCAACTGCTTACCTCTGATAAGGAAAGACGGGAACACCAAGCCGTTAGCGATTATATTGCAGAACGTTTAGTGGCCTTGGGTTTAGACCCAGTGCGATCGCCGCTGCAACTGCGGCAACTGCGGCAAATTCAGCACCTTTGGACTCCCATTACTGCCCCGGTTCCCCCCCACCTTCACCCCCTCGATATTGTGGCGCAACTTCACCCCACCCCCGCTGTTGCCGGTGTGCCGATGGCGGTGGCCTGTGACCATATTCAACGGTATGAGGGGGGCGATCGGGGTCTCTACGCTGCTCCCCTGGGTTGGCTCAATGCCCAGGGAGATAGTGAGTTTATCGTCGGCATTCGTTCCGCCCTGATTCGCGGTCAACAGGCAAGGCTCTACGGCGGCGCGGGGATTGTTGCCGGTTCTGATCCGGAGCGGGAATTGGGGGAAATTCAACTGAAATTAGAAACGATGCTCAAGGCCTTGCTATAGCAGTAGTTAGGACATCCCGTAGGGTGGGCAATGCCCACCAGGAGAGGGTTTCGGATTTCTGAAGCCACAGATCGAGGGCGAAAAATTTGTGTGCCTCCGGCAGGCTGACGCCAACGCCCCTACATTACCCATTCCCTATTCCCTATTCCCTATTCCCCCCAAATGTAATCTGACCCGTTTGCACCTGATCGAAAACTTGATTGAGCAGTTGCCGTTGGGCTGGCGTGGCTTTAGTCATGGCTAGAAACCGGGTCATTAACTGAAAATAGTCGCTGCGGCTGACCTGGCCCGTTTCTAAAATGTAGGCAATTTGATCTTCTAGGGGGAGTTCATTACCCGGAGTTGTATGGTTAACCATAGAGTTCAATAGATTTCAGTTGTTTTGAAGGGGAGATTGTGTGATGGATATTTGCCGTATTCCTGTCTTATCTGACAATTATATTTTCCTGCTTTATGATTCTGCTCGAGGTCAGGCGGCGGTGGTGGATCCCGCTGAGGCCGAACCGGTGTTGGCGGCCTTAGAACCCTTGGGGGCGAGGTTGGTGGCGATTTTTAACACCCATCACCACCATGACCACATTGGAGGGAATCGGGCCTTGAAACAAGCCTTTCCTGACCTCTGTATCTATGGGGGCGCTGGGGATCGGGGTCGCCTTCCGGGGCAAGATGTGTTTTTACAGGAGGGCGATCGCCTCCAATTTGGCGATCGCCCCGCTCAAGTTTTCGATGTCCCCGGCCATACCCGCGCCCACATCGCCTATTATTTCCCCCCCATCGCACCGGATCAACCGGGGGAGCTATTCTGTGGCGATACGCTCTTTAGTGGTGGTTGCGGCCGTCTCTTTGAAGGCACGCCGGCCCAAATGGTGGCCTCCTTGGGAAAATTGCGGGATTTACCCGATCACACCCGCATCTGGTGCGCCCACGAATACACCGCCAATAATCTCCAGTTTGCCCTCACCATTGCCCCCCAATCTGCCGCCATCCAAGGACGTTACCAAGAAGTAAAAACCTACCGCCAAGCCGGCCAATCCACAATTCCCACCTGGCTCGGGGTCGAAAAGCAAACGAATCTCTTTTTACAATGGGATGATCCCACCCTACAGGCGGCGATGAACACCACGGATCCGATCCAGGCCTTTAGTCGCCTCCGGGGTAAGAAAGACCAATTTTAACAAAAACCCCCCTGTTCAAGGGGGGCAGGGGGGATATCGGGATCAAACCCTATTCTTCATCCGTGGGATAAACAAAGCTGTTGGATCGGCCCGTGAGGACGGATTTTCCTTGGGAGAGAGCTTTTTGGGCAGCGAAGGCGGCCTTGCGCTTCCAGTTGGCGCGGCGTTGATCACGTTTACCGTTGGAGGTTTTCTTTTTGGGGACTGCCATGGTGTCGTTAGGTGCTATTGGATGTCGCGATCCCCCATTATACAGATCGGAGCGAAATTCCGAAAAGGGATGATCCGCCGCCGGGATCTCCTCCCTGGCTTTGTTGATTTTTGCCCCATTCCCCCACAGACTAGGGCATACTGAAGGCTAAGGAACTGCGGGAAATCTCGGGCTGCGAGTCGATGCAGACTCAAATCCCCCCGGAAGTCTGAGCTACAGTCCACCGGAATGCAGCTAAGTTGAGTCATTTGAGAGAATGAGCCGATGATTGAAATGACCGTTGCGGGGATTGCCCTAGATGCCTATACCCGAAGCCCAATAGTCTTACTCAAAGATGGTTCTGACCGTCGTGCCTTGCCTATCTGCATTGGTCAGGATCAGGCTAAGGCGATTATTGGCGCCATTGAAAACCACGAACCCCCACCTCGCCCCCTTACCCATG
>RECT01000236.1 GCA_007693875.1 Spirulina sp. DLM2.Bin59 | reverse complement strand
ATCTCCCACGAACTCAGCACCCCCGAAGTCCGGTTTAACCCCGAAACCCAACAGTTGCAGCTATTAGTAGAAAATACTGGCCTCGCCAGCGTCCGAGTTCGGGGCAATTGGACTCTCCGTAAAGATGGCGAAATCCTCTATCAGGGAATTGGATCTGCCACAACCATCATTGCCGAAAACTCCCGGTATCTCACAGTGGACTACAACACCCCAGAAAACCCCCTCACCCTCACCCCCGGCACCTACAAATTATCAGGGCATCTCGGTTCCGGTGTGAACTACAACAGCAGTCGCACCTCCATCGACGTTACCTTCACCATTCCCTAGCCCCACCGTGAACGCCCCACCACAACCGCGCCCCCATTGCCCCCTCCCCATTCCGGCGAGGGCGGCAATCCTGCGTCTGTGCATCGCCCTCACCCTCCTCCTCAACCCCCCAGCCATCGCCCAAACCCCAGAACCCCCAGCACTCACCACCGAACTCCCCTTCATCGGCCTCAACATCGGCAACCGCAACGTCAACCCCGGCATCTTCATCCGAGGCGAAATCGACGAATTCACCGCCATCGACTTTGAAAACTGGCTCATCCCCTCCGAAGCCGTCCTCCGAGCCCTCCGCTTTAGCACCACCATCATCAACGAAAACGAAATCGAACTGCGATCGCCCTACAGAATCCTCCGCCTCAACCCCAACCAACTCCAACAAGACCCCCAACTCGGCCCAGTCTTCACCGTCCAAGAAATCCGCGACCTCTTCCAAATCGGTGTCGAATTTGATGCCCTCGAACATGCCATCATCTTCGACCTGCCCGACCATCGCCACACCGGCCGCAGCCGCAGCGAACCCCTCCCCGTCCTCCTCGACGGCCTCCCCGAAATCACCCCCCTCTCCTTCACCCGCACCGCCCTAGCACAAGACATCACCCTCAACAAAAACAAAGGCTCCGCCTGGCAAAATCGCGGCCGCCTCATCGCCGTCGGCACCATCCTCGGCAGTAGCTGGTTTACCCGCATCACCCAACCAAACCTCCTAGAAAGCGATCGCTGGCAACTCTCCGAATTCCAAATCCTCAGACAAACCGATGCCAGCGACTACTTCATCGGCTCCCAACCCACCTTTTGGCGCAACCAAACCCCCGGAGACTTTTGGGGCTTCACCACCATCCAACGCCAAGGCTATAGCCCCTTTCCCTACCGCAACATCAGCGGCGGCGCCAACCCCACCCGCCGCCTCCAACCCGAACAAGTCACCGCCACCATCAGCGGCCGCACCGAACCCGGAACCCTCGTGCAACTCGTCGATAACCTCCGACAACGAGAAGTCCTCGCCGAAGAACTCGTCGATGCCTCCGGAATCTATCGCTTCAACGATGTCCCCGTTGGCCGGGGCCTGCAACGAAACTACTACCTCCTCCTCTTTCCCGACGGCTCCCTCGCCGCCGAACCGATCATCGAAGCAGCCCGATTTATCCTCCTCCCCGAACAACTCCCCCCCAATACCGGGGCGATCGTCGCCTCCGCCGGTTGGCGACGGGATCTCAAACCCACCAAATTCTTTGGCCAACTCCAAGACTTTGGCGGCGGCATCGCCTACCGGCGCGGCATCAGCGAAGACCTCACCCTTGGGATCGGCGGCATCTATGATGGCGGCCTCTATGGACTCGCAGAATTATTTTATCAACCCAAACGCACCCCCCTACGATTAGCCATTTCTGGACTGATTAGCAACGATGCCGACGTTAACGCCGAAATGGTTTGGGATGAGCGGGACTTGTATATCACCGTCAACACCGACCTCGAACGCACCCGCTACAGCCTCAACTGGCAAGTCTTTCGCGGCCTGCGCTTCTCCAGCCGAGGCACCCTTGATGAATCCGCCCGCTTTGGCCTGCAATACTCCACCTCGGGCCGCTCATCCTCCACCATCCTCGGCTTCAACTGGCAAACCGACAATCAAATTGATTGGCGATGGTATCAACGGTTAGATCAATTCACCCTCAGCCATCGGGGGAGCGATCGCCCCGACCTCTTCACCACCAATACCCAACTGGACTATCGCCTCAACTGGTCAGAATTTCTCACCCTCGGCATCGACACCGAAGCCGCCCGCCAACATCACTACCTGATCACCGCTGGCTGGCAATATCGATCGCGCGATCGCAACTCCATCGGCCAATCCCTCTGGCAAACCGAACTGGGCTACGGCATCGGCTCCCAAGGCCATGGCCCCTATGCCCTCATCGGCACCACCGTCATCCCCGGGCTTTTCCTCGAAGCCCGCTATGAAACCATCGCCCTCCGCAGTAACCGCGATCGCTTCACCCTCCAACTGCGATCGAGCCTCGGCTTCCAAGAAGGCATCGGCCCCGGCGAACGCCGCCCCGAACGACTACGCACCGAAGGGGGACTCCTGATCAAACCCTTTTATGATTTCAACGGCAACGGCCGACGGGATGCTGGCGAACCCATCTACCGAGACAGCACCGATTTTCTCATTGTCAATAACGAAGTGGTGCGATCGCAACAGGTCTATCAAGAAGGCGATCGCCTTTATCTGCCCCTTCCCCCCGGTCGCCACCGCGTCGATCTAGAAGAAGCAGGCTTTCCCCCGGACTTCCAACCCACCACCCATAGCTTTGCCGTCGAAGTCGTCGCCGGTAGTTACACCCCCCTACTGATTCCCCTCCAGGCTTCCTATACCCTCATGGGCGTCGTCACCAACGCCGCCGGAGAACCCGTAGCGGGGGCAAAAGTGGAAGCCGTGGACGAGAACGGCAACGTGATCAGCTTTTCCATCACCAACAATGCCGGCGTTTATTATCTCGAACAATTACGCCTCGGAACCTACCAAATCAAAATCAACGGCCAACCCGCCAGAGACGGCCATGAGGTCATCTTCGACCCGGATTCCGACACCCTAGAGGAGTTAAATTTACAATCCAACCGGGGCGAAAACACCACCCTCACCGGCATCATCAAACGCCAAAAAATCACCCCCCTCCCCTATTCCCAATTACCGCATTAAAAACTGGCCCAATGGCCTGTCAACCATAACGCTACCCCAAATCAATCACCCTGACACACCAGCAGCCAAAACTAATCTAAACCTTGATAAAGTTGTGCGATCGCAAACTCTAAATTAATACTTTCAAAATAAACTTGTTCATTGCGTCCATAGGTGAAAGTCTTCCAGGTGTTGTCAGCCTGACGGCGACGACATTCCACCCGTTGTTGATCTTGTTCGATCAGAATATATTCTTCTAGGGATGCAATTTTTTGGTAGTCTGTGAATTTCTCTCCCTGATCAAACTTCCTGGTACTTTTGGAAAGAATTTCAACAATCAGTTTAGGATGGCGTTTAATCAGACGATCTTGCTTGTCGCGGTCGTCACAAGTCACAAAGGCATCTGGGTAGTAATAAAAATCATCTTCGTAATTAACCTTAACGCTCCCTGAATAAAAGCGACAGTCAGAACTACCCAAATGCCCATGAATCTGACTCAGCAAGTTCAGGGCAATGCGATCGTGGTTATCTGTCCCCCCCGCCATGGCATAGGTTAAACCATAGCGATATTCATGGCGATGTTGGCTGTTATGTTCGAGTTCGAGATATTCTTCAGGGCTGAGGTGATGGGGGACGGCAATCATGATCAAGGGGGGCGATCGTTCTGAGCTTATTCTAGCAAATCCTCTCGGCTGCCCTGCTGGGAGGGGCGATCGCCCCTCTTCACCCTGTGGGGGCGCAACGCCTGCGCCCTCCACCTGGCACTTTTGGGTTAGGTGCAACTCCAGCAGATTTTAGAAAATCGGGGCCATGATTAGCGCCGATCCCAGAGATTGCGCCACCAAGGACGGGGTTGGCTGGGTTCTGTGAACCAGTCGATTTTCCGGAATACATCGGTTTTGCTCCAACCCGTGACGCTCACCAATTGGTTAGCTTCTCGCTCCTGGCGATCGCGCACCTGGGCCCGATAATCCGCCGCCGCATCACACTTCATTTCCCCCCGGTAGGGACGACGGATAATATAGCGACCTTGGAAAATTTGGCGGTTCCCCGTGGTTTGAAAGGCCAGATCCTCAGGGAAGCGATCGCGGCCATAGCGCACATGCAAACGGGTGATAAAGGCATCCACCGCCCCCCCGCCCGGAGGGTTGGGCCGTCGTTGATTGGCGCTGGTTTCCCCTAACCAAAACACCCCCGCTTTCCGCAGTTCATCGGGCGTGAGGGGATTGGCAGCACAGGGATCACACCAGGACATATCCCAGGCATATTCTAAAAATCCCACCTCCTTGCGCTCCCGCTCATAGGCTTTTTGGAAGGCCGCTTGATAAAAATCGGGAAATTCATCCTGGACAAATTCCGGCACGTCGAATTCTGAGGGAATTTTGACGGTGCGGTAGTTGGTTAATTCCACCTGGCCATTGCGGGTGATCAGATAAATAATTAAATCCTGCTCCCCTTGGGCGTTGAGCATCCCTAGGCGAATCGGCAACATGAATCGCGGTGATTCATAGGCCATCATTAGGGGCCGCAAATTTTGGGATTCCCCGGCTTTAAATTCTTCGAGATTGACCTTAGCCACAAAGAATTTAAAATTCTGGCGAATATAGGGCTGTAAAACAGCACTGGCTCCCGTGGGGATCCTGTAGTTATTTTGCCGCAACCAGGTTTCTAAACCCGTGGATTCTTGAGCGCTGAGGATTAAAATATCGTATTCCCCGACGCTGAATTCTGCCTCAATGGTGACACCGAGGGAGCGATCGCTCTCCGCCACAGCCCCCGCATCCATTTCCATCATCGCGGGAGCGGGCATGGGGGCAGCACGGGGCCTCGGGGGATGACAGGGGTTGCTGTCGAAATATTCCACCAACCGGGGCGCACTGTATTCATCCAACCGTTGCAAAACTGCTGGATCTCCCACATTCACCTGATCCTCCTCTAGGAGCACCGGCACCGGCACCACCAAGGCAAAATCCTCCGCTGCCCCCTGATAGTCATTGGCCATGGTGAGGACAGTGCGATCGCCATCTCGAACAATAATCACTTGAGAGGCTTCGTTAAATAAATTTGCATCAATTTGGGCGACGAAAAAGCCACAAAAGGCCAGGGCCGAAGGGGTCAGCCCTAAACAGAGAAAGACGGCCAGGAGTAAGGCGATCGCCTTTTTACCAATGCCGTTCAGTTGCATCTTCATAATGTTTCGGCGGTATTTAGTTTAACGGTTTTAACGAGAAGCCCCGACCCAAACTTTGCCAGGTGAACCGAGGGGCAGACCAGAGGAAATCCAGCAGGGGGGTCAGGGGGGCGAGGAAAAATAATGCCCAAAACATCCCTGTGGAGATAAATAACTGCTCTTGTAAGAGGAACGTCAGCCAGGCGATCGCCCCCGCCCAAATCCAGCGGGCCTGTTTAGCATTGGGAATGGAGCGGGGGTCTGTCACCATAAATAGGGCAAACAACAGCAGGCTACCGCTCATTAATTTGTGGAAATAAACATCCACCGTCCAGCCCAACAGGACAGTCCGGATCGCCTCCAATGCCCCATAGGTACCTAAAAACACCATCGATGTATCCCAACGCCCCACCCAACGCAGCACAATGCCCCCCGCTGCAATAAACAGCAGGAAATACCAGGCTTGGGTTCCCCATTGTCCCGGCGATACCCAAGCATCGGGGGTGAGGACTAGGGCGAGAATGATGCCAAAATTAGCGGGGTTGAAAAAATGTTTATCTTGAATGCGAAAGAGGGATTTACTGGCGATCGCCCCAGATCCCGCCAGGGCCATTGTCCCGGCATGGTTGCCCCGCAGCAGCAAACACAGCCCCAAAGCCGTAATCACCGCACTCTGCCAACCGGGAACCCCCCACCAGGGGCCTGCCCCTTGCCCCCGCCATCGGGGGATCAGGTTGCGGGTCAGCCATTGCGTCCCCAGGCAACTGATCCCCACCGTAGCCAACAGTTCCGGCCGGATTGTCCAATCGCGGCTACTCAATCCCAGCAGCAAAAAGAGCAATAAAAAGCCGATCTGTGCAATCCGCGCATCCTTGACCATACCATTCACCTCCAGAGCAATTGGCTCCTAGTATGCCCTGAGCTGAGGGAAAATGCCGGGGTTGTTACCATTTATGAAACGGGTTAGCAAGGGGATCTGGATCTAACCCACAGGTAAAGCGTGGCGGGTGAGATCATCCAAGGAGATCAGATCCAGAGCATTTTCATGGGTGGCGGCGAGGATCACCGGCGGAGCCACCCCCGCATCGAGGGCTTCCTGCCACCGTGCTGCACATAAACACCAGCGATCGCCCGGCTTCAACCCCGGAAAACTAAACTCCGGCCGGGGTGTGCTGAGATCATTGCCCACCCGCTGGGTAAAGATTAAAAACTCCTCGGTCATCTCTGCACAAACCAGATGGCGGCCGCTGTCCTCCGGCCCAGTATGACAAAATCCATCCCGATAAAACCCCGTCCGTGGTGCGCCACAGCACAATTCTAAGGGGCGGCCTAAAACATTCATTGTGTCGGTCATTGTTGGCGAATCTACCTCAGTCGATCAATCAAACTGTTTTTAATTGTAGGGGTTGGTGGGAATTCCACCCCTAACGGCGATGGATAAATATTACTGTATAGTGAGAGAGTAGAATTATCGATTGTTATCCATGCGCGATCGCCTCTCCCGTTGGTTGCCCATTTTAGATTGGGGCCGCCATTATCATCCCCCGGACTTGGTAGCTGACCTCACCGCTGGCTTGATCGTCGCCGGCCTGCTGATTCCCCAAGCCATGGCCTATGCCCTCCTCGCCGGCCTCCCCCCTAAAATCGGCCTCTATACCGCCATTGCCGCCCCCTTGATCTATCCCTTTTTTGGCACCAGTCGCGCCCTCTCGGTGGGGCCCGTTGCCCTTGATTCAATCCTCCTGGCGGCGGGTTTAAGTGTGATGGCCGCACCAGACAGTGCGGACTATATCAGCTTGGCGATTACCGTCGCCCTCCTGGTGGGGGGGATTCAGATTCTCATTGGGTTATTGCGGTTGGGGGTGTTGGTTAATTTTGTCAGCAGTAGCGTCATGGCCGGGTTTACCAGTGCGGCGGCCATGACCATCGCCCTTAGTCAGGTGCGGCATTTATTGGGGATTAAATTGGGCCCCACCAGTGGGTTTTTCTCCCTTTTGGTGGCAACGGTGGAAAATATTGGGCAGACCCAAGGGGTGACGCTGGCCATTAGTGTGGGGGCGATCGCCCTTCTCTGGTGGGGGAATAAACCCCTAACAAAATGGCTCAAAGGCCGGGGACTGACGGAGATGGCAACGGTTCCCCTCACGAAAAGTATGCCTTTGGCGCTGATGGTGTTGGGGACAATCCTCGTCGCCAGTTTGCGCTTGGATCAACAGGGGGTGTCAATTGTGGGGGCGATTCCCGCCGGCCCGCCCCAGTGGACAATGCCCATCATCATCGGGGATGGGGAGGCGATCGCCCGCCTCACGGATCTACTCCCCCTCTCCCTCACCCTTGCCTTTATTAGCTTCATTGAAACCTTTTCCACCGGCCAAGTTTTAGCCCGACAACGCCAGCAAACCATCGAAGCGGATCAGGAATTAATCGCGGTGGGTTTGGCAAATGTGGGGGCGGCCTTTGTGGGGGGGTATTGCGTCGCAGGGGGGTTGAGTCGGTCGGTGGTCAATTTTGCCGCTGGAGCGCGGACGGGGTTGGCTTCAATCATTACCGCCGTGATGATTTTCCTAACGGCTTTATTCCTCACACCCCTGTTTTTCTATCTACCCCAAGCAGCCCTAGCGGCGATGATTTGTATGGCGGTGGTGAAGCTCATCGATGTGCAAAGAGTTGTGAAATTGTGGCGGTATAATCGCGCCGATGCCTTGGCTTTTTTGGTGACGTTCGCGGGGGTGTTGTTTGTGGGGATTGAGTCGGGAATTGTGGTGGGAATGGTGTTTGCCATTGCCCTCTACCTTTGGCGTACCAGTCACCCCCACATTGCCATTGTCGGCCGTTTAGGAGAAACGGAGCAGTTTCGTAATATTAAACGCCATCAGGTGTTAACCTGTGCGGAGGTGTTGGCCATTCGTGTGGATGAAAGTTTGTATTTTGCCAATACGAAGGTGTTGGAAACGAGTTTGCTCAATGCGATCGCCAGCTCTCCCCAAATTGAAAAATTGCTGTTGGTCTGTAGTGGGATTAATTTCATTGATGGCAGTGCCTTGGATACGCTGGAGCGGTTGATCCAAACCCTGGAAACCTTAGGGGTAAAATTGTATTTATCCGATGTGAAGGGGCCGGTGATGGATGGTTTAGAGCGGATTGGCTTTGTGGAGCGGTTGGGGAGCGATCGCATTTTCCTCTCGGCGGCGGCGGCCATGGCCGATTTTGATTGCCAACTCACCAACACCCCCCCACCGTAACGGAGAAAATAGCGGCGGAGCCGCTCAAAGCCCGTGCCACGGCAGAGCCATGGCACGAGTGAGCGTGATTTAGCGGCGCTTGCAGCTAACGGGGGGTTAAAAATGGGTGTTGAGCCACTGCTGGGCAATATCTCGCTCCCGTTGGATTTGGGGCAACATACTGGGGGGGAGTTGATTCCCTTGGGCGAGGGCGCGATCGAACAAGGCCACCGCTTCCGTCACCGAGGTGCGATCGCTGGCTGTGGGGTCAGTTTGGGCCACCCCTTGGTTCACCTTGCCCATTTCATGGAGAATCTGGGCCTTGAGATAAAACAGTTCAGGGTTGTTGGGGGTGACGCTTAAACTTTGGTTGATGTGCCGTAGACCATTGCGATAGGCGGTGCGAGCCTCCTCCGCTTTCCCCGCTCGGCCCGCCTTATTGCCAATATCCCGATAGGCGATCGCAATCCCCCGATCGACTAAATAGGTGGGCCTTGCCGTGGCTTGAAATTGGGCGATCGCATTCTCCGGGCTAGACATGGGCAAATTCACCGCCAAGAGCAACTCAATATAGCCCTTCACTAACCCCAACTCCGGATCATTTAAACCCGCTTCATTGTTAATCCGATCCGCCCGGTTCAAATGGCTAAACACCTCCTGCACCCTCAACGCCGCTGCCACATAATCCTTATTGGTTTCCCAGTTATAGGTTCCCTCCATAAACACAGCAGCGGCCAGGTAAAGGTTGCCCCGCAGTTGATCCTGGGGGGAAGCATTGGGACGGTTCAGCAGGGCTTGAGCCGCCGTCCGGGTGGTATCGGCATAGCGGCGCATCGTTTCAAAATCCGCATCCATGTTGTAGGCCAAGGCAGCACGGATGGCCGGCGCGAGGGGATCGCTGCTTTCCGACTGCAAAGCCCTTTGAATCTGCTCCATGGCCCGCCGATAATCGCCATCGCGGAACATCGAGTTAAACGCCGCCTCCGTATGGTTGCCAATGTTGCTGGGGTTGTTATTGCCTCGGAAGGGATCCCCCGCCCAGGCAGCACTGCCCCAGAGACTGACCAATAAAAGAGACGACGAGAAGAGAGCCAAACTGCGTTGACGTAGGCGTTGCATATTGATAATCCTCAAATAAATCTAGGGTGAGTTAAGCGGTCGTGAGGGGTGATGGGGGTGAGCCGGCCCGCTGGCTACTCGAGACGGGGGGCTGATCGGACAAGTTCCGAAGATGTTAGCGTAGGGGGATTGCTGTTTACCAAGGGATAATGCTCCATCTGCGTGATCTGTCCTATCATCCGGCCGCTGCACCTCGGCCGATCCTGTCCCAGATTAATCTGGTCTTGCCCCCCCAACAGTTGGGGCTGGTGATTGGCCCCAGTGGTTCGGGAAAATCTACGTTACTGGAGATTTTGGCAGGTTTGGCGGGCCAAACCAGCGGCACCATCCAATGGGGAACCCAATTCCTTGATACCGACGAATTGCAGTATTTGGCGGGGTTGGTGTTCCAGTTTCCAGAGCGGCATTTTTGCGGGAACACGATTTTTGAGGAGTTGCGCCTTGGCCATCCGGAGATTACGAGCGATCGCGTCCATGAGGCCCTCCAGGAGGTGGGGCTGGATCATCTCTCCCTCGGTGCTGCGCCGGTAACATTGAGCGGGGGGCAACAGCGGCGGCTGGCTTTGGCGGTGCAGTTGATTCGTCAGCCCAATGTTTTGCTGTTGGATGAGCCGACGGCGGGGCTGGATTGGTCGATGCGGCAACAGTTGGTGAAGTTGCTGCAAAAACTGAAGGAGCATTGGACGCTGTTGGTTGTCACCCATGATGCGGCGGATATGATGGCGATCGCCGACCACCATTGGCGCATTACCCAAGGCCGGTTGGAAGCAGTGACGGAGGAGGGCTAAACCAATGACCGAAGCCGAAGCCTCAACGATACCCTTTGACCATATTGCCGTCCTCAGCCGGGAGGTGATTGCCGGCCTGGAGATCCAAGCGGGGGGCCATTACCTTGATGCCACCGTGGGGGGGGGCGGCCACAGCAGCCAAATCCTCGCCGCTGCCCCCGATGTGGAGTTAACCGCCTTGGATCGGGATCAATGGGCGATCGCCGCTGCTCAGGCTCACCTGCCCCCAAGGGTGCAATTTTGGCGGGGAAATTTTGCCGACTATCAACCCGGTGCCACCCAATTTGATGGCATTGTGGCGGATTTAGGTGTCAGTTCGCCCCAGTTTGATCAGGGGTCACGGGGCTTTAGTTTCCAGCAGGATGCCCCGTTGGATATGCGCATGGATCAAAGCCAAGACCTCACCGCCGGGGCAATCATTAACCATCAATCGGAACGGGATTTGGTGCGAATTTTTTCCCAATACGGGGAAGAGCGGTTTTCTAAACGCATTGCCCGACGCATTGTCGAGCAGCGGCCCCTGCAAACGACGCTGGATCTCGTGGCAGTGATTATGCAAGCCGTCCCCCCCGGTGCTCGCCATGGCCGGATCCACCCCGCCACCCGCGTTTTCCAAGCTCTACGCATTGCCGTTAATGGCGAACTTGAATCCCTGGAACGGTTCTTAAACCGCGCTCCCCATTGGTTAAAACCTGGGGGGAAAATTGCGATCATTAGTTTTCATAGCTTGGAGGATCGCATCGTTAAATATGCCTTTCGGGAGTCGGAATTGTTGCAAATTATCACAAAGAAGCCGTTAATCGCCCAACCCGATGAACAACGGGAAAACCGGCGATCGCGCTCCGCCAAGCTTCGTTTAGCCCAACGGGTGAGCAGGCTAGAATAGAGGCTGCTTTTGCTACCTATCTCCCATCAAGTTCATGTCCCCAGACATCCACGGCTACACCCAACGCATTGCCGACCTCGAAGCGGAAAACGCCACCCTCCGCGAACAACTGGCAGCCCAAACCGAGGCCCTCGAATGGCAACGCCTTAATGCCGAACTGAAGCACACCATTGAGGAGCGCACCCGCGAACTCAGGGACAGCCAGTTACGGCTCCAGCGGGTGGCAGATAACCTGCCGGGGGTAATGTATCAATTTCGCCTTGATGCCGATGGCACGCAAAGTTTTCCCTATGTTTCCGATGGCTGTCGGGATCTCTACGAACTGGAGCCAGCGGATTTTATCAGGGCCTTTGGTTTGGTTCATCCTGAGGATTTGCCAGTTTTACAAGCAATCATTGCCACCACCGCCCAAACCCTGGAACGGGCCCGCCATGAACACCGGATTATTACCCCTTCAGGCCGACTCAAGTGGGTGGAAATTCTCTCCAAACCAGAACGCAAACCTGATGGGGCAATTGTTTGGGATGGCTTGATTATCGAAATCACAGCCCGCAA
The DNA here is from genome assembly GCA_007693875.1 of Spirulina sp. DLM2.Bin59. GTDB lineage: Bacteria > Cyanobacteriota > Cyanobacteriia > Cyanobacteriales > Spirulinaceae > Spirulina. Next base: position 16,498 of record RECT01000236.1, on the reverse strand, counting down.
ACAGGTGGAAAGAGCCCTAGCGGACAGTGAGCAGCGGTTCCGGGAAGTCTGCGAACAGACGGGGCAGTTAATCTATGATTATGATCTAGCATTGGGGGTGATTAACTGGACAGGGGCGATGGCGGTGATCACCGGCCATCCCCCGGAAGCTTTTGAGCAATTTAATTTTACGGATTGGGAAAGCTGGATTCACCCCGACGACCGGCAGAAAACCCTGGGCTTGCTCGACGAATGTATGGAAACTGGCCAGCCCTATTACGTGGATTATCGCTTACGCCGTCGGGATGGTAGTTATATCTATGTGGAAGAACGGGGGATCTTTTTTAAAGATGGGGAGGGTCAGGCCTACCGGATGCTCGGGACGATCGCTGATATGAGCGATCGCAAGGCCGTTGAAGCGGAACTGTTGGAATCCCGTGGGGAATTGCTGGCTCTGTTTAACGCCATTCAAGATGTGATTATCGTCATGGATCGCGAGGGTCGCTACTTAAAAATTGCCCCCAGCAGTGCCCCCCTCCTCTATAAACCCTCAGAAGAATCTATTGGCAAAACCCTCCATGAACTCTTTCCCATTGAAATTGCCGATTTCTTTTTAAGCTATATTCAACGGGCATTAGATACCCAAAAATTGGTGCGGATGGATTATAGTTTACCCATTGGCGATCGCCTCGTCTATTTTGATTCAATTGTTGCCCCTCAGCAGGAAAATACCGTCGTGATTGTGGCGCGGGATATCACGAGCATGAAGGAAGTTGAAGAAGCATTGCGAGAAAAAGAAAGCCTGCTGCAAACGACCCTCGAAGCAGGAAAATTAGGCTGTTGGCAATGGAATCGTTTCACCAACGATGTGGTTTGGTCTAGTGCCGTTGACAGCATTTTTGGCTTAGAAGTGGGAATGTTTGGCCGCAGCTTTGATGATTATGTTGCTTTAATCCATCCCGATGACCTCCCCAAAACCCTAGCAGCGGTGGAGCATTCCATTGCCACCGAAACAGATTATCGCATTGAACATCGCATCATCACCCCAACAGGGAAGATTGAATGGATTCGTGGCACTGGTAATATTTGGCGCGATGGCGAAGGCAACGGCATTGGCCTGTTAGGATCAGTTCTCAATATCACTGAAGCGAAAAATGTAGAAATAGCGTTGCGGGAATCCGCTGAACAAATTCAACAACAGGCCTATCGGGAGCAACTGCTTAACCAACTCACCCAACAAATTCGCCGCTCCTTAACCTTCAATTTCGAGAAGATTCTCACGAGAACGGTTCAAGAAATTCACAGCTTTTTAAAGGTTGATCGTTGCCATTTTGCTTGGTATTTAGATTTAGCAGCGGGTCAATATTGGGATGTCGTTGTTGAAGTGGAAGCACCGGGCATTCCTAGCCTTGTGGGCCGTCATCCTGTGGCTGCCTTTGGCCCCCTATCGGAATTAATTTTACAACGGCAACTCCTCCGCATTGATAATATTGAGGATGTGGCAGATCCAGCGGTGCGGGAATTTCTGCGGCAATTGGGGAATCGCTCAATGTTGGTCTTGCCGGTGTGGGATGAGGTGGGCGATCGCTATGGAATTTTTGCCTGTATTCATGCTCAAGCCCTGCGGCCCTGGACGGATGACGAGGTGGAATTACTCGAAGCCGTGGCGGGTCAATTGGCGATCGCCCTCACCCAAGCCAGCCTCCTGGCCCAAAGCCAAACGAAAGCCGCAGAAGCAGCCCAAGCCCTCGAAGAATTGCAACGCACTCAACTGCGGTTAGTGCAAAGTGAAAAAATGTCTAGTTTGGGGCAGTTGGTGGCAGGGGTTGCCCATGAAATTAACAACCCAGTGAACTTTATCCACGGCAATTTAGCCCATGCCGATGAATACAGCACCGGCCTGATTGAACTGGTCAATGCCTATCAACAATATCATCCCAATCCCCACCGAGAAATTATCGAATTGATTGAAGAACTAGATATTGAGTTTCTCAAAACTGATTTTCGCAGTTTGCTCCAATCGATGCGGGTGGGAACGGAGCGAATTCGTGCCATTGTGCAATCCTTACGAACCTTTTCCCGGTTGGATGAGTCAGAAATTAAGGATGTCAATATTCATGATGGTATTGATAGCACCTTAATGATTCTCCATACCCGCCTACGAGCCAGTGATTTACAGCCAGCGATTCAGGTGATCAAAAACTATGGCGAGTTGCCTTTAATTAATTGCTATGCCGGGCAACTGAATCAGGTGTTTATGAATTTACTCGTCAATGCCATTGATGCCCTTGAGGAGCGGGATCATCAGCGTTCCCTCGCAGAAATTCAGGCGGAACCGAGCAAAATTGAGATTACCACCCGCCGCGAGGGGGATGGTATTGTTATCGCGATCACGGATAACGGCCCTGGCATTTCCCCCGCAGCCCAAAGCCGCCTGTTTGATCCTTTCTTCACCACCAAGGCCATCGGTAAGGGTACGGGGTTGGGGTTGTCGATCAGTTATCAAATTGTGACAGAAAACCATCGAGGTCAGCTTATTTGTACGAGTCAACCGGGGGAAACAATGTTTGCCATTCATTTGCCGATTTGATAGGCTGAATTGATTTAATCCCTGCACCGTTGACTAAATTTGTAACCATTGGGCTACGCCACCGGGAAGGGGTAAGAGAATCACCACCAAGAGCGTTAACGTCGCTAACCCTAGGAAATCTCGGCCTTGGTTGAGTTCCGTCACATCATTGAGGGCGGGCTCATCCATGTTGGGCATGAATAACAGGAAAATTGCCCAAAAGATGAACTCTGATCGCACAAACCCCAAAAACAACATTAACAACCGGGCAATCTGACCAATGCCCATGGCCATCCGTTGACCAAACATGGCATGGACAATATGCCCCCCATCCAATTGGCCCACTGGCATTAAATTTAAGGCAGTGATGATGATCCCCAAATAACCGGCAACGGCGATGGGGTGGAGTTGGATCGCCATGTCTGCGCTAAATTCAGCCCCGAGGGTGATTTTACTCAGCACCGCCATGAAAAAGGAAAAACGCGGATCCAGGGATCGGAAATTCAGTAGGCCGGAGGTTTCCTCTAGGGGGACAGGGGTAGAAAGGTGTAGCCCCCAGATGAGTAACGGTAGGGCGATGATAAAGCCGCCAATGGGGCCCGCAAAGGCAATGTCAAAGAGAGCGCGACGGTGGGGCATGGGCGATCGCGTTTGGATAAAGGCCCCAAAGGTTCCAATGAAGAAGGGCAGGGGGATGAAGTAGGGGAGCGTCGTTCGCACTTGGTAATAGAGGGAGGCTCCATAGTGGCTAAATTCATGCGCCCCTAAAATCAGCAACAGGGGTAGGCTATAGCCTAAACCCTTGATTAAAAGGGCGGGTTCCGTTTGGAATTGCTCCGGGGCAATCCCCGCAAATTCCATGCCGATCACCGTGGTGGTGAAGAGGGTGATCAGAAACAACGCACCAGCCCAAAAGGGACGATGGAGGGGTTCTTGGCGGCGTTCCGTTTGGGTTTTGTTCCAGGGATTGGGGACGAGGGCGAAAAAAGGCTTATTGGGTTGACCCTCTTGGAAGATGAGCAGGAAGCGATCGCCAAATTTCGATTCCACATTTTCCCGCACCTTCTCATAGGCCACCTCTGGATTTGTCGTCAACCGCCCCCGACAGAGGATCGCCTGGGGACGATAGTCCACGGCTTGCAGATAGTAGATTCCCCAAGGGAAGCAGTTACGGAGGCTTTTTTCCTCCTCGGCGGTGAGGGGGTTGGGGTTCGCGGGTTTTTCGGTGACTTGGGCTTGCTGGGAATCCACCGCTGCCTTCGTCTCGCTGGGGGTTTTCCGCCCCCGCTGGATCAACCACCAGTAGAGCATCGTGCAGACGATAAAGGGCAGAAGCGCCACCCCCAGGGGCAGGGGCTGCTCATCCCCCATGATCACCATCCACAGGGACAGAAACACTGGCGGAGCCATCAATGTCCCCCAGAGTAGCCAAATTGGCGTATCCGTCAACTGTGCCACGGTCCGCTTCACGATAAGGTAACTAATAATGCCCAAGAAAATGAGCAGGAGTATTTCTACAATTTCCATACGGTCTAATTTCCACCCTCGCTATGCAACTGTCATCGAACCCAATCCCAAATCATGCCATCGATTTGCCTCAGTCCATTCTACCGGGAATTTTTAGCCTACCGGGCCATGGCGAGGGTAGTCTTGCTTACCTCATTGTAGAAAAAGGTGGCCAGAATATTCTGATCGATTGCCCACGGTGGACAGAGGATCGACAAACTTGGCTCCGGGAACAGGGGGGCGTGGGGATGCTGTGGATTAGCCATCGGGATGCCATTAGCCCCGCTGTGGGGAAAATTCAAGACGAATTCCGTTGCGGGATTATCATTCAGGAGCAGGAGGCTTATCTGATTCCGGGGCGATCGCTTACCCCTTTTCGGGATGATTATTTCCTCACGCCGGAGATCCGCGCCCTCTGGACTCCTGGCTATTCCCCCGGCTCCAGTTGCCTCTATGTCCAAAAACAGGGGGGGATTTTATTCACCGGTCGCCATTTGCTCCCCACCGCACCGGGTCAAATTGGGCCATTACGGCGGGAGAAAACGTTCCATTGGGGGCGACAGTTGGCCAGTGTGGCGAAGTTGCGCGATCGCCTCGCCCACAAACCCCTCGCTTATCTTTGTCCTGGGGCCAACCGTCGTTATTTGGGGGAATTGGGTTGCATTGCTGATCCCTGGCCGCAGTTGATGGGGTTGGATTTGGCGGCATTGAAGGGGGTAGGCAGCGAAATGTAGGGGCGAAAAATCTTTCGCCCCATTCCCTATTCCCCACCCACAGGAACCACAGCCCCCCCTTGATGGAGCGATGCAGTTAAAGCCGTGAGAATCCGCACCAAAGCCGTAGCGGTGGCTCCGGTGGCGGCGGGGACGGGGGTTTGGTTGTGAATACTGGTGAGGAAGCGATCGCACACCATCCCTAGGGGTTCTCCGGTGGGAACGGCGATCGCTTCTGTGGCTAACCCGAGGGGGGGAAAGTTGGCGGTGCTATGGCCCACTTGTCCCCGTTGTAACGTTAACGGTTGTCCAATCTGCAATTCATCGAAAATCAGCGTCCCCTCACTGCCCACGAGGGCCAAACGTCGCTGTTTATCGGGATTGGCCCAACAGAGATGAATCTGCACCATTACGCCTTGGGGATAGGTGAGGGTGGCCCAAACCAGATCTCTTAAACCCGGTTGGAGCCAGGTTTTGCCCATCCCTTGGGCCGCGATGGGGGTCATGCCTAACCAATGGTTAAAAATGGCGATATCGTGGATCGCCAAATCCCAAAGGGCATCAACATCGGCACGGACGGGGCCGATATGGGTGCGGGCGGCATAGCCATAGTGAAAATCCCCCAAGGCTCCGGATTGGATCACCGCCTGGCCCGCCAGCACGGCGGGATGGAACAGGTAGGTGTGATCGACAAAAAGCTGTACACCCCGCTCCTGGGCGGCTTGGGTGAGGGTGGCACATTCCGTGGGATTGAGGGTGAGGGGTTTTTCGGCGAGGATGTGGTAGCCTTGGGCGATCGCCCTTTGGATCAAATCAAAATGGGTGGCGGCCGGTGTGGCAATCACCACCGCCTCAAGGGGCAGATCGGGGGGGAGAGCTTCCCAAGTTTCCGCCAAAACGACCGTAGGGGGTAGATCTAGGGTTTGGGCTAACGTGGTGAGGCGATCGCCGTGGGGATCAACCACCGCCACCAAATTTGCTCCCGGATGTTGGGCAAAATGGCGGACAAAATGGCGGCCCCACCGGCCCGCCCCCAAAACAGCAATGGCAATTTTTCCCAGGGTCATAGCTCAAATTTAGACAATTCAGACATTTTAGTTAATGGTGCGTCAGGCTGAACTTAACCACCCCTATCATCATTGATCCCGTCTGACGCACCCTACGATTAATCGTCGTAGGGTGCGTCGGCGGATCAATCGGGGAGCAAAACAGCCAGAATCAAAACCGACGCACCCCCATCAGGGGTAGGGTGCGTCGGCGGATCAACCGGGGAGCAAAACAGCCAAAATCAAAACCGACGCACCCCCATCAAGTTTATTTGAGCCGTTCAGTGGTGACTGCGGAAACAATATCGATCGTCTCCTCCGCAGGCGCAAAGGCCGCCTGGGTTTTGGGCCGGTCAATGCGGAACATCAACACCCCCAACGGCGGCAAACAGAGATCAATGGAATAGGGCTGATTGTGGTAGCCCCATTCTTCCGCCCATTTGCCCCCTAAATTCCCCATGTTGCTGCCGCCATACTGGCCCGCATCACTGTTGAAAATTTCCGTGTAGAAACCCAGTTCCGGCACACCGACTCGGTAATGGCTATGGGGTTGAGGTGTGAAATTACACACCGCCACAATGTAATTGTCCGGATCATTACTGCGGCGAATAAACGAAACCACACTGTGATTGTTATCGCTACAGTCGATCCATTGGAACCCTTCCTGCTCATAGTCTTTGTCATAGAGAGCCGGTTCCCGTTTGTAGAGGGCATTGAGGTCAATAAAGAACTGCTTCAGTTGTTGATGCGCTGGATGTTCAAGCAAATGCCATTCCAAATCGCTCCAAATGTTCCACTCACTCCACTGGCCAAACTCCATGCTCATAAACATGGTCTTCTTGCCAGGGTGGGCAAACATATAGGCAAAGAGCGATCGCACGTTGGCAAACTTCTGCCACTCATCCCCCGGCATCTTACCCACCATATTGCTCTTACAATGCACCACCTCATCATGGGAGAGGGCGAGCATATAGTTCTCGCTGTGGTTGTACCACATACTGAACGTAATATTGTTTTGATGGAACTGGCGGAACCAAGGATCCATGCTGAAATAATCCAGCATATCGTGCATCCAGCCCATATTCCACTTGAGGTTAAAGCCCAAGCCCCCCACATAGGTGGGCCAAGACACCATGGGCCAATCCGTCGATTCCTCCGCAATGGACAACGCCCCCGGATAGTAGCTAAACAGCACACTATTGAACTGGCAAATAAATTCCCGTGCCTCTAAATGCTCATGGCCGCCGTATTCATTGGCCGTCCATTCCCCATCCTTGCGGAAATAATTCCGGTAAAGCATCGAAGCCACCGCATCCACCCGAATTCCGTCGATGTGGTACTTGTCAAACCAGAACAGCACATTAGAAACGAGGAAATTACGCACCTCATTGCGGCCATAGTTAAACACCAACGTCCCCCATTCCTTATGCTCCCCAATGCGAGGATCAGCATATTCGTAGAGGTGAGAGCCATCAAAGAACGCCAAGCCATGGCTATCTTTCGGGAAGTGACCGGGAACCCAGTCCACCAAGACCCCAATGCCGTGCTCATGGCATTTATCCACAAAATACATAAAGTCTTCCGGCGGGCCAAATCGAGAAGTAGGGGCATAGTAACCCGTCACTTGATAACCCCAAGAACCATCGTAGGGGTGTTCCGCCACGGGCAGGACTTCAATGTGGGTATAGCCCAATTCCTTCACATAGGGAATCAACCGCTCTGACATTTCGTAGTAGGTCAGATAACGGGCCCCGGTTTTAGTTTCGTTGGCCTGGATGGGTTCACCATTGCCATTGCAATATTGGGCTGGGTAATCAATGGCTTCATGGAGCCAGGAACCCATGTGCATTTCGTAAACAGAGATGGGCTGTTTGAGTTGTTCGGTGTGACGACGTTTTTCCAGCCAGTCCGCATCATGCCATTCATAGGTATCCAAATCTGCCACAATGGAGGCACATTTAGGCCGAACTTCTTGATAAAACCCGTAGGGGTCGGATTTTTCGTAAATGTGGCCTTCCCAGTTTTTGACTTCGTATTTATATTTGGTGCCGACATTCACTTCAGGGACAAAAAGATCCCAGGTACCATTGCCCCGTTTGCGCATTTGGTGGAGGCGGCCATCCCAGTTGTTAAACTCGCCAATGATGGAAACGTTGCGGGCATTGGGGGCCCAAACCGCGAAGTAAACCCCTTGCACGCCGTTGATCTCAAAGACGTGGGCCCCCATCTTTTCATAAATGCGGTGGTGGTTGCCTTCGGAAAAGAGGTGAATATCAAAATCGGTGAGTTGGGGGGAGCGGAAGGCGTAGGGATCATAGATCACCCGTTCGTGCTTGCCTTCTTGAACCCGGAGTTGGTAGTTGGCGAGTTCGGGGGTTTCAATTTTGCACTCGAAGAAGTTGGGGTGATGCACCGCCTGCATCAGGTGTTCCTTATGGTCGCCGGGACAGACGACCCAAACTTTTTCGGCGTTGGGGAGGTAGGCACGAACAACCCAGCTTTTGATAACGCCGTTTTGTTCGAGGGGATGGGGGCCAAGCACCTCAAAGGGGTCGTGGTGTTGATTCCAAACAATCTTGTTAACTTGTTCTGGGGCAATCATATTGAACTTTTATCGTGGTTGGATAACGAAAGACTGCAAGTGCGATTCCCGGCGGAACACGCTCCGGACAACTCTGGTTGGGTTAAGTTTAATATATTTTAATATTTTGCACTTTTGGCCTTTTGCTCAGTCAAGTTTCATAACGGGCGGTTGAGACTGACCGCTCAAGGGTTGCTCTGGCGGGATGGGCCGCACCATAGCAGGCGATCCCCCCGGCTGCGCCGGCCCCCTTAACAAGGGGGCTGAAAGGCAAAACCCCCCTTGTTAAGGGGGGTAGGGGGGATCCTGGGCAGGTTATTAATTACGCCCCAGCCATTTTTCGCCGTTGATCCGTTGGAGTGTGTAGAGGACGATGAGGTCGAGGGTGACTTTGCGCTCGTCAATCATAAAAGATTCGAGGGTGCTGGGCTGGCTGCCGTAGGTGGTGGCGGAGAAGCCTTTTTGCCCCTTGAGGCTTTCGTCAAACCAGTAGAGGTTAAAACGGCGGGCTCCCTGTTGCCATTGTCCTTCTACTTGCCAGTAGGCGGTGGAATTGCTAAATCCGGTGAGATCGACGGGCTTTTTGACAAAGGCCAGATCCATATCCGTTAACCCGGCTGCGGTGAAGGCGGTTTTGAGGGTGGGGAGGAAATCCTGCTCCATAAATTCGGTGAAGGGTTTGTCTTCAGGGGCGGGGGGCTTTTCCTTTTTGGCTTTGGCGGCGGGAGCTTGGGCTTTATCGGTTTCAGTCATAATCGGGCGATCGCAACAGCAGGAAGAATTCTCACCCATTGTAGGGAAAAACGTTCCCTGCGGATCAAGGGGGAGGGTGGGGGCGGAAACTGGCCAAGATGTTAGGGTACTCCGGGGAGACTCTGTTAAATTAATTTGGGGTTAAGGAAAGCAGGGGGCAATTCAGACGTTTTGAATGGCCCACTCTGGTGCTCTGCCCCCGTGTCTCGTCGATTATTTTTAGGCTTTTGAATCAATCTATGCCCACCAAACTCTATGAAGGGAAAGCAAAAATTCTCTACACCACCGATGATCCGGCGGTGTTGCTGAGTTGCTTTAAAGACGATGCCACCGCCTTTAATGCCCAAAAACGGGGCACAATTACCGGCAAAGGGGCCATTAACTGCACCATTACCGCTGCTCTCCTGCAATACTTGGAAGCCCAAGGCATTCCCACCCACTACCTGGAAACGGTGAGTCCGACAGAAATGCGGGTGCGGGCGGTAGAGATTATCCCCTTGGAGGTGGTGGTGCGCAATGTGGTGGCGGGGAGTTTGGCGCGGGAAACGGGCTTGCCCGTGGGCCAGGTGCTGCCCCGGCCCTTGGTGGAGTTTTACTATAAAAATGACGACTTAGGAGATCCCCTGCTGACGGGCGATCGCCTCCAGTTAATGGAACTTGCCACCCCAGAACAAGTCTCAACGATCCAACACTACGCCCTCCAAATTAATCAGCATTTAACTGCATTCTTTGACCGATGCGGAATCACGCTGGTTGACTTTAAACTGGAGTTTGGCTCAGATGCCCAAAACCTAATCCGCCTCGCGGATGAAATTAGTCCCGATACCTGTCGGCTTTGGGATCAAGGGGAAACTGACCCACAACGGCGAGTGCTGGATAAAGACCGGTTTCGCCATGACCTTGGTCAAGTGGAAGCGGCCTATGAAACCATTCAAGAACGGGTGCTAAAGGCGATCATGCCTTCCTCTGCGGTCTAAACTTGTTCATTTGCTGTATTGCTGTATTTTTTATCCCTGGTGTGTGGACGTGCTCAATCAAACTCATATGCGCCTTTCTCCTTTTTTGTTAACGCTGTTGGCGACCTCCGTGACCGTTCAAGGGGCTTCCCCTACCTGGGGCCAAGCTCATCCCGATGGGATGACGGCGATCGCCGCCTCTCCCGTTTGGGATAAAACGGCAAAATCTAGCCCCAAGGAGGTGACAGAGCCAGCTTGGGAAGAAGTCACCCCGGAAGCCCGATCTCCCTGGGCCCCCAGTACCGTTGCTGAATTCAACACCACCGCCACCACTATCCCCCTAGAGCCGTTGCCGTCGGGGATGACTGCCGTTGAGCCGACGTTAACCCCCAAGGCGCAACAGCCTGAAATTGTCCTGCCCGCCACCGTTACCAAGGCGGCAGACTTCAGCCTTGCCCAGGGGGAAACGCCCCAACCGGCCAACCCACCTAGTGAACCCGTCCGCCAGGCTCAACCCGCCTCTCCCCCAGAACCCCAGGTTTTGGTTTCCGAGGTGGTGGTGGCGGGCCCGGGCCTGACCCCAGAATTGGAAACCCTGGTCTACACCACAATTAGCACCCGGCCCGGCCTCAACACCAGCCGGAGCCAACTCCAAGCCGATGTTAACTCCATCTATGAAACCGGCTTCTTTAGCAATGTCACCCAAACCCCCGAAGATACGCCCTTGGGGGTGCGGGTAACGTTTAACGTCGAAGTCAACCCGGTGGTGCGATCGGTGACGGTTCAAAACATTCTGGAGGCGAGCGATCGCCGTATTCCCCAAGCGGTTCTCGATGACATCTTTGGCGATAGCAAAGGGCGAGTGCTGAATTTGCGTGAACTACAAGAGGGCATTACCCGCGTTAACCAGTGGTATCAGGACAATGGTTATGATCTCGCCCAGGTGGTGGGCGATCCGGAAATTTATGGTGATGGGCGGGTTGTTTTAACCGTTGCTGAAGGGCAGATTGAAGCGATTCGCGTCCGGTTCCTGGATGAGGAGCAGGAAGAAACCCGCGGCCGCACCCGTGAATTTATCGTCACTCGCGAAATGCAACTCAAACCCGGCGGGGTATTTAGCCGCACCATGGCTCAACAGGATTTGCAGCGGATTTTTGGCTTAGGGCTGTTTGAGGATGTGGGGCTATCCTTTGAACCCGGTAGTGACCCCTCTCAGGTGATCCTCAATGTCAACGTCCAAGAGGGCAACACCGGCTCAGTGGCTGCTGGGGCGGGGGTGAGTTCGGCGAGCGGTTTCTTTGGCACCTTCAGCTATCAACAGCGCAACTTGGGGGGCAATAACCACACCATCGGGGGTGAACTGCAATTAGGTACGCGAGAACTGCTCTTTGATGTCAACTTCACCGACCCCTGGATTGCCGGCGATCCCTACCGCACCTCCTACACGGTGAATGCCTTCCGCCAACGGTCGATTTCGCTGATTTTCGATGAGGGGAATCCGGAGGTACGTTTGGCCAATGGCGATCGCCCCCGCGTCCTGCGTACCGGTGGCGGCATTGACTTCACTCGTCCCCTCGCTAGCCCCTTTGAACGGGCAGAATGGACCCTATCCGCTGGCTTTAGCTATCAAGGGGTATCCCTGCGGGACAGCAATGGCGACCTCAGCCCCAGGGATGCCTTGGGCAATCAGCTTTCCTTTACCGAAAGCGGCAAAGATACCCTCACCACCCTTCGCTTTGGAGCCGTGCGGGATCTGCGCAACAACTTCACAGATCCCACCTCTGGCTCCCTGCTGCGGTTAGGGATGGAACAAACCATTCCCATCGGCGCGGGTAACATCCTCTTTAACCGTCTCCGGGTCAGCTATAGCACCTATTACCCGGTCAACTGGCTCAACTTCACCAACGACCCCGATGCCCCCCAAGCCCTGGCCTTTAACATCCAAGGCGGCACGATCGTGGGGGATTTACCCCCCTACGAAGCCTTCAGTATGGGGGGAGCGAACTCGGTGCGAGGCTACCGAGAAGGGGATCTCGGCAGTGGTCGCTCCTATCTCCAGGCCACCGCTGAATACCGCTTTCCGATTTTTTCCTTTATCGGTGGGGCGGCATTTGTAGACTATGCCACCGACCTTGGCACCGGTAACAATGTACCGGGTAATCCTGCCGGGGTTCGCAATAAGCCTGGCTCTGGCTTGGGCTATGGCTTGGGCGTGCGGATCCAATCCCCCTTGGGGCCGATTCGGTTAGATTATGGTTTAAATGACCAGGGAGATAGTCGCCTTCATTTCGGCATTGGTCAGCGATTCTAGCTTCTTCAGTCTTAGGGAAGATCACGATGCAACAGCTTACGGGCCTAGCCCAAACCATTGCCCAGGGCGTTAGTCGCCAGGGAATTGGGCTTCATTCGGGCCAAACCACCCAGGTGCGACTTTTACCGGCTCCGGCGGAGCAGGGCCGGTATTTCGTCCGGATGGATCTCCCAGGGGAGCCGGCGATCGCCGCCACCCTGGCCCAACTAGGGGAAACCACCCTTTCCACAGCATTGCGAGCCGGGGAGGCAACGATCCGCACCGTGGAGCATCTCCTCGCCGCCGTTGCCACCGCCGGGATTACCGCCCTACGCATTGAGGTGGATGGGCCGGAAATCCCCCTGTTGGATGGTTCGGCTCAGGATTGGGTAGAGGCGATCGCCACCGTCGGCATTCAAACCCTCAACACCCCAGGCCCCACACCGTTGATCCTCACAGAACCGCTCACCGTGCAACAGGGGGATGCCTTTGTCACCGCCATCCCGGCCCCGCAACTGCAACTCTCCTACGGCGTTGACTATCCCTACGGCCCCATTGGCCAACAGTGGCACAGTTGGCAACCAGAACGGGAAGACTTCGCCACCACCATTGCCCCGGCCCGCACCTTCGGCTTCGCCGATCAGATTGAGCAACTCCGCACCCTGGGGTTAATCAAGGGGGGTAGCCTCGACAATGCCCTCGTCTGCGATCGAGACCAGTGGTTAAATCCCCCATTAAGATTTGCAAATGAGCCAGTCCGTCATAAACTTTTAGATCTAGTAGGAGACTTAAGTTTATTAGGAGCTTTCCCCCGAGCCCATATCGTGGCCTATAAAGCGAGTCACCAGCTCCATCTCCAATTTGCCCAAGCCCTTGTCCAAGCGCAAAGCAAAGGCGGCTCGTCTACAATCCCGATAGGCATTGGGGTTTGCCCATAATCTGCATGCATGATCTTGCGAACCGACTACCACTAAGCCGATGACCATAGTAACCGATCGAACCGAGGCGCAAACTGCTGCGTTAGACCACCCTGACAACCCCACGCCCACCAATGTTCCGGCTCCCTCGGAAACGGTCATGGGGATTGCTGAAATTGAGGCAATCCTGCCCCATCGCTACCCCTTTGCTCTCGTTGACCGGATTATTGAGTATTTGCCCGGCAAACAAGCGGTGGGCATCAAGAACGTAACGATGAACGAGCAGTTTTTCCAGGGGCATTTCCCGGGACGGCCAATGATGCCCGGGGTGCTGATGGTGGAAGCCATGGCACAGGTGGGGGGGATTATTCTCAAACAAATGCCCGGGCAGGAAAAAAGTTTATTTGTCTTTGCCGGCATTGATAAAGTCCGTTTTCGTCGGCCGGTGGTACCGGGCGATCGCCTCGTGATGACCGTGGAACTGTTACGGTTTCGATCGGGTCGGTTTGGCAAGATGCACGGCCGTGCAGAAGTCGATGGTGAGCTTGCTGTTGAAGGTGAAATGCTGTTCTCCTTGGTGGAATGAATCTTGCCGGAGCTATTTCCTTGAAACCCCTAATTCACCCCACAGCGGTTATTGACCCCGACGCTCACCTGCATCCCACCGTGACTGTAGGCCCCTATACCGTTATTGGGGCGGGGGTAACCGTGGGGGCAGAGACAAGGATCGGGCCCCATGTTGTGATTGAGGGGCCCACTGAGATCGGTGTGGGTAATCATATTTTTCCCGGTTCGGCCATTGGTTTAGAACCCCAAGACCTGAAATACCAAGGGGGGAAAAGCCGGGTGCGCATTGGCAACTACAACCGCATTCGGGAATATGTGACGATTAACCGCGCCACCAATGATGGGGAAGAGACGATTATTGGTGATCATAATTTGCTCATGGCCTATGTCCATGTGGCCCATAACTGCATCCTCTCGGACAATATTGTCATTGCCAATGGGGTGGCTTTGGCGGGCCATGTGGAGTTGGAATCGCGGGTGGTCATTGGTGGGATTTTGGGCATCCATCAGTTTGTCCATGTGGGGAAAATGGCGATGCTGGGGGGGATGAGTCGCATTGATCGTGATGTTCCTCCCTATATGTTGGTGGAGGGGAATCCAGCACGGGTGCGATCGCTCAATCTCGTGGGGTTGCGTCGAGCGGGCCTTGATCGAGAGGAATTGGGCTTGCTTAAAAAAGCCTTTCGCCTCCTCTATCGCTCCGATGTTCACCTCACCAATGCGATTCAACAACTGGAAACCCTCAGCGATGATCCCCATTTAGCCCATTTACACCGCTTTTTGCTGGCTTCCTTGGGGGAAAAACGCCGGGGTTTGATTCCCGGCCATCGCTAGGCTGGCCTCATTTTTAACGTTAAGGTTTGGGTGAATGCATGCGGATTTTTTTCAGTACCGGTGAAGTCTCCGGGGATTTACAGGGGGCCTTGTTGGTGGGAGCGATCGCCCGTCAGGCTAGTCAGCGGGGCATCAAGCTAGAAATGGCGGGGTTAGGGGGCGATCGCATGGCCGCCGCTGGCATGACACTGATTACCAACACCACTGCCATTGCTGGGTTTGGCATTTTAGAATCCCTCCCGGTGGTGTTACCGGCGATGAAGGCAAGGCGCAAGGCGGAGCAGTACCTCCAAGACCATCCCCCAGATATGCTAATCCTCATTGATTACGAGGGGTTTAATTCAGGATTGGGGGCCTACTGTAAACGCCATTTCCCCCAAACGCAGGTGGTGTACTACATTGCGCCCCAACTCTGGGTTTGGAATCCCTTTCCCAAAAAAGCCCAAACCCTGGTGGCCCTGTGCGATCGCATTTTTGCCATTTTCCCCGAGGAAGCCCGCTATTTTGGCGATTTGGGGGGGAATGTGACCTGGGTGGGCCATCCCCTTTTAGATCGCATGGCCACCGCCCCCAGCCGGGCCACTGCCCGTGAGCAGTTGGGGATTCCCCCCGCAGAAACGGCGATCGCCCTTGTGCCTGCCTCCCGGCCCCAGGAAATTAAAACCCTTTGGCCCATCATTGCCACCGCTGCCCAGGCCATTCAACAGGCGCAACCGGGGGTAAAGTTTTGGATTCCCCTTTCTGTCCCTGAGTTTCGTCCGGCGTTAGAGGCGGCGATCGCCCAGTACGGTCTCAATGCGGCAATCGTTGAGGGCAATTCCTTAGATATCCTAGCGGCAGCGGATCTCGCCATTGCCAAATCCGGCACGGTATCCCTGGAATTGGCCCTTTTACAAATCCCGCAAGTGGTGATCTATCGTATGACTTGGCTCACCATGTGGGTGGCTCGCACCCTCTTTCGCCTCAATATTCCCTATGTCAGCCCCGCCAACCTGCTGCTGATGGAAAATATCGTGCCGGAATTGATCCAGGAAAATGCCACGCCCGCCAAAATTGTGGCGGAAAGCCTGGCCCTGCTCCATCAACCCCAGCGACGGGAGCAAATGCGTCAAGATTATGGCCGGATGCGATCGCAAATGGGAGAATTGGGGGTGTGCGATCGCGCTGCTACCGGTATTTTAGACTTGATGCCCCAGACTTGATGCCCCTGCCCTCAATTGCCATGAATGCCACAAGCGCCCGGCTTACCTCCCTAGATGCCTTTCGGGGGCTGGCGATCGCCAGCATGATCCTCGTTAACACCCCCGGCAGTTGGAGCCACGTTTACCCCCCCTTGCTCCATGCGGAATGGCATGGCTTCACCCCGACGGATCTGGTGTTCCCCGCCTTCCTGTTCATCGCTGGGGTGGCCATGGCCTTTTCCCTCCACAAATACCAGGAGGGGGCAACCCCCAACCGTGCCGTCTATCTACGCCTTGCCCGCCGTTGTGCCCTGCTATTCCTCTTGGGCCTAGGTCTGAATAGCCTCACCCTCATCCTCCGCAACTGGCCCAGCCCCGATTTTGCCAATTTACGGATTTTCGGTGTGCTGCAACGGATCAGCCTCGCCTACCTTGGCGGCTCCCTCCTCGTCCTCCACCTCCAACGCCGCTGGCTTTGGCTCACCGTTGGGGGGATCTTACTGCTCTATTGGGGGCTGCTCACCCTCGTGCCCGTGCCAGGGTTTGGCAGTGGCGATCTTTCCCCGGAGGGCAACCTGGTTGGCTATATTGACCGCACCCTCTTCC
>RECT01000206.1 GCA_007693875.1 Spirulina sp. DLM2.Bin59 | reverse complement strand
CGCCCCGCCGGACTGGGCTTCTGCTTAAACAGCGTTAGCATCTCCTTGAGCAACACCGTCACCTTTTTGCTAAACTCCGCCTGCTCCGGAGCCATAGCCACCGGAGCCGCCTGCACCACCGGAGCCGGGGCCGGAACCACGCCATTCACCAACTGGTTTAAATAAGCCTCCAACTCCGCAAAATCCGGGTCAGCGGCCGCCGTAATCTTGTCCGCCTCCTCATCCCGTAGTCCAAAGGGACTCTCTAACTGATCAATTAGCGTGTGGAGCGTGTCATAGCCCTTGAGAAATAAAGACTCTAACTTCGAGTCGGCGGGAATATCATGCTCCTTGAGGATTTTAAAGCAGTCCTCCAAACGGTGGGCCGTTCGTTGGATGCTGTTATAGCCCAACATCGCAGAGCCACCCTTCACCGAGTGCGCCGCCCGAAAGAGTTCGTTAATCTCCTCCGGGTCGCTGATCACTTTGGACAAGTCCATCAAACCCTCTGCCAGGGTTTCGAGATGTTCCTTGGCCTCTTCAATGAAGTACCCTAAAATTTTCTGCTGGTTGGCCGCATCCAAGGCTGTTGTTCTCCCGGTGAAGTAGGAAGTGGGAAGTGTGGAGTGGGAAGTGGGAAGTGAGAATGTTAAACCTTACTCTATTCTCTCTGCTCTATCCTCTTTCCTCCTGATCTTAGTCAGAAGTTTTGGCTTCCACCAATGGCTCCCGTTTAAGCAGATAGGGCTTGATCCCCGCTGCTTTGGCTCCTTTATAATCATTTTCGACGCTGTCGCCAATGTAAAGGGCTTGGTTCGGGGCGCAGTGGTGCTTTTTGAGGGCCACTTGGAAGATTTTTGGCTCTGGTTTGGCGGAGCCGATGACGGAGGAAAGGGTGATGGTTTTGAAAAATTGCATCAGGCCGAAGGTGTCGAGGATGGCGTAGATCCGGGTGTCAAAGTTGGAAATGATCCCCAGTTCGATTTCTTCGATTTCCTGCCAGCGGTAAAGCATTTTTTTAACGTCGGGATAGAGAATCCAGGCATCGGGGAGGGCGAAGTAGCCGTAAAGCCGGTTAAAGAAGGCATCAAAGTCTTCAAACTGGTCAATCACCCCCACTTGGGTAAAGGTGGCGCGGGCGATCGCCTCCCACCAGGCATATTCCCGTTCTGGTAATTCCATTAGGGAAATCTCACCAAAGGCTAGGGGTGAGGAGGCTTGGAAGCTGTCGTAAAAGGCTTGATTCACCGCCGCCGCTGAGGTGGAAACGCCAAACTCCCGGGCGATCGCACTATAGGCCTTGCCTACACTGCCCCGCACCCCGAACAATGTCCCCACCGCATCGAGAAAAATTACCTTTGGTTTTGCCATGATCACCCCCCCATAAAAGCGTTCAATTGTTTTGCACCAGGCCCTTCAGGAGCGGTCGTGTTAACCAGTTCAACCCGACGGTGAGTTGATGTTGGAGTGTGGGCAGGCGGTAGAGGTAAGCCAGCCGCCGGGCCAGGTAGGCCGGCGATCCCGTTAATTTCAGCCCCAAACCGGTTAGCGTCGCCGCATCCACCCCTAAACTGAGCATTTCCCCCAAGGGTTGATAGCGGAAAGGCAACAGCGGCCGGTCATTGAGGGAAGCCCAGACATTCCACCCACAGAAATCCGCCTGCTGGAGGGCCACCTGACCCGTAGCGGGGAGCAACTGCCCCGTGGCATCGGTGCAGTCTGTGGCATCACCGAGGGCAAAAAAGGTGGGAAACCCTGGCACTTGTAGGGTTGGCTCCACCTGAACCCGACCTTGGGCGGTTTTCGGTAAGGGTAAATTTTGGATCAGTTCCCCCACGGCTGTCCCCACTGTCCATAACACGAGATCCGCACTGATGGTATCCACCTGTCCTTTATACAGTAAAGTGATGGCCTCGGCCTGAACCGCTTCGATCTCGGTGTCGAAATCCAGCCAAATCTGGCGATCGCTCAAGGCCTGTTTTGCTGCCTCGCGGTTAAAGTCCGGGGAGCCTTTGAGGATCTCACTACCGCGATCGACGAGGCGAATCCGCCCCCGTTTGCCCAGCCGATCGGCCAACTTACAGCCCAATTCCACGCCGGTATAGCCGCCCCCCACAATCACCACCCGGATCTCCTCCCGGTCGGACTGCTCTAAATGGCGCAGCCGTTGCTGAAGGCGATGGGCATCGGTGAGGGTGCGGAAAGGCAGGGCGTGTTCTTTGACCCCTGGGATATCGCTGGGGCGAGTATTGCCGCCGAGAGCAAGGATGAGGCGATCGCACTTCAGGGGCGATCGTGCTGCCAACTGCACCGTTTGGCTCTCCACATCGATCCCGGTAATCTCATCCTTAATCAACGTCACCCCCGTATTGGCCAACAACTCCTCATAGGGAGGGGCCACTTCCCAGGCCTGCATTTCCCCCGTCACTAATTCGTAAAGCAGGGGGGAAAAAACAAAGCGATCGCTCTTATCGATGAGCACAATCTCCGGCCGGGGGCCATCCCAAACCAATTCATTGAGACGGAGGGCGGTGTACAAACCACCAAAGCCACCGCCGAGAATACCAATACGTAGGGGTTGTTGTTGCATAACAATTCGGAGGAGGGTTTCGCCTTTTAGGATAAGGCAAGGGGAGTGGGGAATGGGGAATAGGGAATAACCGTTCCCCGTTCCCCATTCCCTAAACCGCCACCGCCACCGGCTCACACACTTGCGGCGTATCTGCCTCCGACGGCGGAACCGCTTGCCAGAATTGGGGCAGATAGGTGGCCCAATCCGCGAGGATTGCCTTAGCCTTGGGGCTGCCGGTGCGTTCTGCGTGGGCGGTGATCATCCCTTTGAGTTGCGCTTCCCCGGCTGCCGTTGTCACCCGTTGGATTGTGATAATTTCCGGGTTGACCCGGGCCGGGAAATTCCCCGCTTCATCGAGGAAATAGGCTAAACCGCCGGTCATCCCTGCGCCCACATTGCGCCCCACGGAACCGAGGACGACAATCACACCGCCGGTCATATATTCACAACAGTGATCCCCGGCCCCTTCAATCACCGCCTGTCCTTTGGAGTTGCGCACCCCGAACCGCTCCCCGGCCCGACCGTTGGCGTAGACCGTGCCGCCAGTGGCTCCATAAAGGCAGGTATTGCCGATCAGGGCATTGGTGGCCGCCTCATAGCTGGCTTCAGGGGGAGGGGTGATGATGATTTCACCGCCGTTCATCCCTTTGCCCACATAGTCGTTGGCTTCCCCTTGGAGGTGGAGGATCATCCCCGGTAGATTGAACGCGCCGAAACTTTGCCCCGCTGACCCGCTGAAGTTGAGGCGGATTTCCCCCTTAAACCCATCGTTGCCGTAGCGTTGGGCGAGGTGGCCGGCAATGCGGGCCCCGACGGTGCGATCGGTGTTGACAATTTTGAGGGTTTTGGTGATTTGGCCATGGTGGGCGATCGCACCCTGAATTTCCCCATCGGCAAGAATTTGATCCTCCAACACCGGGCCATTACCGTGGGTTTCCCCATGGTTGAGCCAATCCCGGCCCTCGTGAACAGGGGGCAACGTTAAACAGGCGGTGGTGAGGCTCTGGGTTTTGACCACGGTGACATCGGCCCGCTCCACCAACAAATCCGACCGGCCGATCACCTCTTCCAACCGGGTGTAACCCAAACGGGCCAACAGTTGGCGCACCTCTTCCGCAATGAAGTAGAAGAAATTCACCACATGATCCGGTGTACCGGGGAACCGTTGCCGCAGCCGTTCCTGTTGGGTGGCTACTCCTACGGGGCAATTGTTCGTATGGCAGACCCGCGCCATGATGCAACCTTCGGCAATCATCGCCACGGAGCCAAAGCCGTATTCTTCCGCCCCCATTAATGCCGCAACGAGGACATCAAAGCCGGTTTTAATGCCCCCATCAGCCCGCAACAGGACGCGATCGCGCAGATGATTTTCCATCAAACTGCGATGCACTTCCGTTAAGCCCAATTCCCAGGGAACCCCGGCGTGTTTAATCGAACTCAAGGGGGAGGCTCCTGTACCGCCATCATGGCCGGAAATTTGGATCACATCGGCATTGGCCTTGGCTACGCCAGCGGCGATCGTCCCGATGCCAATTTCCGCCACCAATTTCACGGAAACTTTAGCCGTGGGGTGGATTTGGTGGAGGTCAAAAATGAGTTGGGCCAGGTCTTCAATGGAATAGATATCGTGGTGGGGCGGGGGAGAAATCAGCGGCACACCGGGCTTAGAGCGGCGCAACATCGCAATATATTCGCTCACCTTTTTACCGGGCAATTGCCCCCCTTCACCGGGTTTTGCCCCCTGAGCCACCTTAATTTCCAATTGCTGGCCACTCATTAAATATTCCGGCGTGACCCCAAACCGGCCCGAGGCAATTTGCTTAATGGCGGAGGTGGCGCGATCGCCCTTTTTCAACCCCTTCAGATGGGCGAACGTGACGGAATTGCCGCTCTCATCCACATCGTCAATGATCTTGAATCGCAAGGGATCTTCTCCCCCTTCCCCACAGTTGGATTTCCCGCCGATCCGATTCATGGCGACCGCGAGGGTTTCATGGGCTTCCCGCGACAGGGAACCGAGGGACATGGCCCCAGTACAGAACCGCCGCACAATCTCCTCAATGGGTTCTACTTCTTCGAGGGGAACGGAGGGGCGATCGCTCTCAAAATCCAGCAAATCCCGCAACGCCGTCACCGGCCGCCCCTTCAACTGATCCATATAGGTGCGGTAATGATCATAGCGTTCCGCAATCAAGGCACTGGCCCCCGTCCCATTGTGGGCTAGGGTTTCAAACCCCCGCACCGCTTGGTGTAACGCCTTTGTCATCTCTGGGGAATTCATGTGATATTCCCCACCGGGTTTGAAATTAACCAACCCATAGTTTTCTAATTTCTTCCCTGGGGGGGCGGGGAAAGCGAGAGCATGGAACGTCAGGGCCTCACGGCCTAAATCCGCCACGGTCATCCCCCCTAAACGGGAAGTCGTACCGGTAAAGGCTAGATCAATCACATCAGGGCCTAAACCAATGGCCTCGAAAATTTGCGCCCCATGGTAGGAAGCCAGGAGGGAGATCCCCATTTTGGAGAGAATTTTGAGAATTCCCGCCTCTAACGCTTGGCGGTAGTGGGTTTGAGCTTCTACAAGGCTCACCGTCTCAATTTTGCCCCGCGCCATCAGGTTCTGGGTTTTCTCTTCCTGCCACCAGACCCGGATCGTTTCCAGAGCTAAATAGGGGCAAACCGCCGAAGCTCCAAAGCCGATTAAACAGGCAAAATGGTGCGTGCTCCAGCATTGGGCCGTATCCACCACCAACGAAGCTTTGAGCCGTAGCCCCGCTTTAATCAGATGTTGATGGACGGCTCCCACTGCTAAGAGGGGGGGAATGTAGGCGGTTGCTGCATTGAGGGCAGGCTGGGAGCGATCCGCGTTAGCGTACCTATCGCTCAAAATTAAGATCTCACTACCGGCCTGGACAGCGGCCAAGGCCTGGCGGCACAGTTCAGCAATGGCCGGCTGTAACCCTGCGGGCCCGGCATCACTGGGGAATAGTGTTGACAGTTCCGTCACGTTCAACCCAGCGGCGCGGATCTGATTCAATTCCACCTCATTGAGCACTGGGCTATCAATGGTGAGCACCACGTTATCCTTCGGCGTGGTTTCTAACAGATTGCCCCGCTCCCCTAGGAACATACTTAAAGACATCACCAAACTTTCCCGCAGGGGATCAATGGGGGGGTTGGTGACTTGGGCGAACCGCTGTTTAAAGTAGTCGTAAAGGAGGCGCGGTTTTGCCGAAAGCACCGCTAAAGGGACATCATCCCCCATGCAAAACGTCGGCTCTTTCCCCTGTAACGCCATGGGAACCACGACCATTTCCACATCTTCAGCGGTGTAGCCGAAGGCGGTTTGCTGTTGGAGCAATGCCGGGCCATCGAGGCGGCTGGCGGTGTCGAAGTCTTGGCGACCGATGGGGGTGCGGTGTTTTTCCATCCAATGGCGATAGGGATGGAGTTGGGCGATCCGCTGTTTAATTTCCCAGTTGTGGAGGATTTCGTGGGTTTCGAGATCCACCGCCATCATTTGGCCGGGGCCAAGGCGGCCCTTTTCAATAATCGCTTCGGGGGGAAAATCCACCACGCCGGCCTCGGAGGCGACGATGATATAGCCGGTGTTGGTGATGCTGTAGCGGGCGGGACGGAGACCGTTGCGATCCAATGTGGCCCCAACGGTTTTACCATCACTAAACACGAGGAGGGCGGGGCCATCCCAGGGTTCTTGGATGCTGCTGTAGTAGTCGTAAAAGTCGGTAATTTCGGGGTAGTTTTCTAGTTCCGGCTGGTTGCGGTAGGCTTCCGGCACAAGGATCATGGCGGCTTCAAAGGGGGTGCGGCCGGTGCGCACCAACAATTCCATCACACTATCGAGGTTGGAGGAGTCACTATTGGCGGCGTTAACCACGGGGGTTAATCCGGCCAGGTCGTCATGTTTCCAACCGGCGGATTCGAGGCTACTCTCCCGCGCACTCATCCAGTTGATATTCCCTAGGAGGGTGTTAATTTCGCCGTTATGACCGAGGATCCGCATCGGTTGGGCGAGGGGCCACTTGGGCATCGTGTTGGTGCTGAAGCGGCGATGGTAGACGGCGAATTTACTTTTATAGAGGGGGTTGGTGAGATCGAGATAGAACTGCCCCAGGACTTCAGATCGCACCATGCCTTTATAAACGAGGGTACGGCAAGACCAAGAACAGGCGTAAAAGTCATCGGCCAACCGTTTGCCGACGCGACTGCGGGCCACATAGAGGCGGCGATCGAGGGCATCCCCGGCGAGGTCGGGGGAGGTGATTAAAACTTGTTCAATGCGGGGGAGGTTGGCGCGGGCTTGTGGGCCGAGCACATCGGGGTTGGTGGGGACGACCCGCCAACCGAGGACGGTGAGGCTTTCGGAGCGAATGATCGTTTCCACCAGTTGCCGCCGTTCTTGGGCGATCGCCTCATCCACCGGCAGGAAAAACATCCCCACGCCTAATTTTTCTGGCTCCGGTAGGGTGAGGCCCTGCTCCTCAAACCAGGGTTGGAACAGTTCGCGGGGAATGCCCGTCATAATCCCCGCGCCATCGCCGGAATCGTAGTCAGCACTACAGCCGCCGCGATGCTCTAGGCAACCCAGGGCCATTAATGCCTGTTCGATCAGATGGTGTTCGGCGGCGTTTCTGCTGTTGGCAATGAATCCCACGCCGCAGGCATCCCGCTCTTGGACGAGCCAAGGTTGACCGGGATAGGGATGTTGGGGGTCAGCGGTAGGATGGGACAGTTGTAAGTTTGGCTCCATGATCTGATCCATAGTAGGAATTATTGGCGAAAATGATAGGGATTGCTTTAATAGCGAACGTAGAAATTGTGAACTGCTGTAAATCTTCGATTATTATAGGAAATCTGTGCATTGGGCAAGAGAGCGCAACGGATCAAACTTGAGCTACGACGGTGGATCTCTCACGGTAGCATCCCATTCCTGATAATGGGCGTTTTTGGGGCCATGGGGGTGGGGTTCAGCCCGCGCCCAGCGGTGGCAACGGTAGAATCTACCCTTGCTCCCTTTCAACTGGCCCAGGTGGATCATGAAACCTTTGAACCGGAGGATACCCGCTGGCAACCGGGGATTCGCTGGCAAAAGCGGTATGTGGTGTTAGGGGGCGATCGCTTTCCTGTGTTTTCTTTAGAATTTGCCGCCAATAATCGCCGGGTGGCATTGCGGCCGATCTGGAGTGATCCCCATCGCATGGAGGGAACGAGTCCCCTCTCAGAGATGGGGCGACGGTGGGAGGCGTTTGCGGCCATTAATGCGGGGTTTTTCAACCGCAATAACCGTCTGCCCTTGGGGGCATTGCGGCGGGATGGCCGGTGGTTTTCGGGGCCGATTTTACACCGGGGGGCGATCGCCTGGAATGATCAAGGTCAGTTTAGAATTGGCCGCCTCAGTCTCCAGGAAACCATCACCACCACCACGGGCCAACGGCTATTTATTTCCCACCTCAACAGCGGCTACGTCCAAGCGGGCATGGCTCGCTATACCCCCGATTGGGGCGTATCCTACCGTCCCCTGACCAATAATGAAATTATCATTTATGTGGAAGGGGATCAGGTACAGGAGCATTATGCAGGCGGCATAGCGGGGGAATTGGAGTTTCCCCTGCCGGCCAATGGCTATCTCTTGGTGATTCGCGCCGGGAGTGTGTCCCGCGAACAGTTACCGGTGGGAATGCGGCTGACGCTGACCACCTCCACCACCCCGGCAGATTTTGCCAATTTTCCCCACATTATCGGGGCTGGCCCTCTATTGCTCGATGGCGGTCGGGTCGTGCTCAATGCGGAGGCGGAAAAATTTAGTGCCGCCTTTGCCCAACAGGCGGCTTCCCGGACGTTGATCGGCACAACCGCTAATGGGAACGTGATCCTCGCCGTGGTCCATAATCGCGTTGAAGGCCGCGGCCCCTCATTACCGGAACTGGCGGGTTTAGCCCAACGGTTGGGAATGACCCACGCCCTCAACCTCGATGGGGGGAGTTCTTCCTCCTTTTACCTGGGGGGGCAATTGGTGGATCGACCGCCAGCGGGGGCAGCGCGGGTTCATAATGCGATCGGGGTGTATTTGCCTTAAGGGAACGGCCTCAGGATTAGCCCAGAACCGCTAATCATGGGGCTGTACCGATCGCAAAAACCGCTGTAACTGACGACTTTCCAGTTCTAAAACCCGACGCGCAAAATCAGGATCATGATCCAGTAAAGCGTCAAATTCATCAACGGAAATCGCTAAAATGCGCGTCCTATCACTGTCAGCAATGATGCTATTTTCTGAAGTGCTATGGGTCAAGACCTCCAGTTCATCGAGCATTTGCCCAGGATGAAGGGATTCAAAGTGTGTGCCATGGGCAAGGCGATAGTGAATCTTGGCATCACCTTCGATGAGCAGCAACAACTCCCGACAGGTATCCCCTGCTTCTGTGATCACTTCACCACTCGCGTAAGTTCTGACCTCAGCTTGGTGAGCAAGGGCCATCAATGTTTCACTGTGGGTGCGGTGGAAGAAATCGCTATTGAATAAATAAACCAATTTCTCGAGAGTGGGAAATTCGATCAGTGATGGGGCCGTCGTTGGCTGAGATAGCAACTGTTCGGCGATTTCCCCCACTAGGGAAGGGGTTGATTGTTGACGGTGATGACGAGCAACCGCCTGGCCCCGTTCCCGATCTAATTGCGCAATCACATAAAGTGCAACGGCTGGAATGAGCGGATTTTGATCCTCCAATAAAACTTCCAGATGACTCAAAATGGATTGAGTTGAAAATTCTAGAGAACAGGACATGCCCGTCCCCCCAGGCTCAGTCAAAAATTCCAAAATCTCTGGCAGGAGGCGATCGCTCCAGTCTTCTTGGGCTAGAATTTCTCCTAAAATAGCGGGAGAACAATGCTGTAAAGCCTGGGCTAGAGTTGGGGCGGCGGGATCATGCTTGAGCAGCGCAAGGGCTTCAAGAATGGATCGCACAATCAGTTCTTTTCTATGGCTGATATGTTCCCGCAACAGCGTTAGAACTGCTTGATGCTCATGGAGTATGGGCTGATTTAAAGCACGGTAACAATCAATCAAGTCAGGCAGGCGCGACAGGAGAAACTCGGCTTTTTTGACAGTGCCTGCATGGCCAGAAAACCCACTTAAAATCGATTCTTCTTCCTGGGGGGTGATGGAATATTGACGCCGGAGCGAACGGATTGCCGATGAATCTAGGAGGGATAAGGGGTCAGAGTCTGGGCGATCGCCAACCGTTGATCCCGAACCATCGATCTGTCTGGTTTGCAACAGCATTAACCGCTCCAGGGATTTCCGGTAGCCCGTCAAGCGGATCTGATTTTCTAAGCTGCGTTGGCGGTTGGGGCTCAGTAATTCTGGATCTTCAACGCCCAATTCTTCCAACACGATGCGATGTTCATCATCGGTAATATCAAGCTCGCGGCGCATTTGCTGTAATATTTCCAAACTACTCGCATAGTTCACATAGCCTTCTTCCAAGGCTTCCCGCACAACACCCTTATAGGCTTGATGTCGTTTTTCTCGGGTAAAGCCCGGCAGAACCTTGGCTAAAATGTAAACTTCATGAATGTTCAGATCACTCAGGAAACGCCCCTCTAAAAATTCTGAAACATTGAGTTGTAGCTTTTCTAATTGCTTGCGGAACCGACTGGCTAAGTTTTCGCGAGAATAGAGGTCTGGACTACGCCGCCAGGTTTTGTAAAGCCATAGCGTACTCAGTGAAATCAGGATTAAGTCGTAGAGATATTGTGCCGACCAGGGCATGAGCTTGACAAGGGGACGGCCACCAAAAATAAAGAAAAAGTTAAAAATGCCAAAGGTGCAAAGGGTAAAAAGATAATGCCGAAGGGTCTCGCTTGATAGGGTTGTGTTGTGCCGACGACCGTAAGCTTTAGCCCGTTTTTCAACCCAGCATCCAACCCAATAGCTGATCGCTGTACATCCCCCCAGCACCAATGGAACTGCAACTAATTTAGGGATGTTAATCGGTTGTCCCCCTAGATAAAGTCCTGGGTCGAACAGGGAAGCAAGTTGATCGGTTTGCCGGAGCCATGCCCCGGAAAAGTAATAATTCCAGTTGCCAGCGTAGAGGTAATAATAACCAAAGTACCCGATCACTAAGCCCACATAACCATAGCGCAGCAATGCGGTTTCCGGTTGCTTGAGGCTATTCCAGTAGGTTCGTTCAGCATCAATGTCAATGCAAGGATTTTGACAGGCCACACAGGCACTCTGCTCTTTACCCTCTGGGAGTACAGTGCGACACATGGATTGTGTGATGGAGCGATCGCTCATGTGGGCTTTGCTCCCCAAGAGGCCCCCTGGCTCACTGTAGATGCTCTGAACCGGTGCCATCGGGCAGAAATATTGACACCAAGACTTACCGCCATAAAAATAGCCGACGGCGATCGCTGCTGCAATGGTGAAGAGTAACCACCCCGCCAGCACGAAGCGATCGGCATTAAAAAATAAAATCCGCCCGCACAGTCCTAGGAACAACCAGCCAAATTGTACATAGGGATAGTTTTTTCCAAGCCATGAGTTGGATTTTACTTTGGCTAATTCATAGCGAACTTTTCCCGTTTTTGGGTTCTCTCGCTTAAATTGTCTTTGCCATCCTAGGGCGCGAGGAATCTGAGATAAAAAGGAGAGAGGACAAATCCGCCGCCATAGTTCATGGCCGAAGACTAATAAGATAAAGATGGCGGCTGGAACGGTCGCTCCCCAAAAGAGGGTCGTTCCCAAGGGATAGGGTTGTTCAGGTAAGCATTGCCCTTGCACCTGGATGCAGGTGTTAGATAGTCGCAAGGGACTCCAGGGATGATCAGGTTCGGTGAGGGCCGCCGTCCAAGGATCATAAAACAGGGACAGGATGACGAGTAGCCATGCAATGGTCAGGATCCACCGAATCCAGTGCATTTGGGACTCTGGAACTGGGTTAAACATCGATCAAGTCTTGCTTGGGTTTCTCTTATTATGGACTAAACGGGACTACGTTTGCCTAGTGGGTTGTGATGGCATGTCTGATACCTTAACAAGTAGGGGGGGGCGATCGTCCCCTCAACTGGCTCATAAGACATCTCAGCTCTTCTGAATTTCACTGCTGCTGGACTGGTTGACTAGATGATCAATTTTCTCCATGGTCTTTTCAACTTTCTCAAAAAATAAAAACATGGCTGATTGCTCAATTCTTGTCAGGACTATAGCGTTTTCGGTACTCATGAAGTCTAGCCTTCACCCCAAACCTCTCTCCCAAAGAGGGCGAGGGGCTTTAGACTGTACCTCATCAATTGAGAAATTGCTATATGATTTAAGCAGATGATTTAAGCATTGGAGGACAAAGCATGAGTTTGGTGATTTCAGGCGACCTTGTAAAAGCTAGTGGCTTTTCAGAAGATGAGCTTTTTTTAGAAATTGTGTTGATGCTATTCCGACAAGACAAAATTAGTTTAGGGAAAGCGAGTGAATTAGTCGGGTTGCATCGGATGCAGTTTCAAAAATTGTTAGCAGATCGAGAAATTTGTGTTCATTATGATGTTGCTGAGTTCCAAGAGGATCTCAATACTCTACAGAATGCAGAATAATCGTGATTATAGTTAGTAATACTTCACCGATTTCAAATTTAGCCAGCGTTGGGCAATTAAGCCTATTGCAAGAAATTTATGGAACAATTCTGATTCCATCTGCGGTACGAGAGGAATTATTGGATGAGCGAGCTGGGGAAACAGTGATCACAGCCGTTCAAGCAGCAACTTGGTTGGAAGTTCATTCAGTGCAAAATCAAAAATTGGTTGCTGAGTTAATCACTCGTATTAATATTGGTGAGGCGGAGGCAATTGCACTTGCGGTTGAAGTGGGAGCGCGTCGATTATTAATTGATGAGCGTCTGGGTAGACAATCTGCAAAAAATGTTGGTTTAAAAATTACGGGTGTTTTAGGAATTTTGCTGTTTGCAAAACGCCTCAATTTAATTAGTGCCGTTCAGCCAATCATGAACGACTTGACCACTCAAGCAAATTTTAGAATCAGCAGTCAACTTTATGCAGATATTTTAAGTGAAGCGAACGAATAAGTTCATGATTTTGCTAACTCAATCAAAGCTTTGTGATATTTCTTGATGCCTCGTCGAGCCGCTGCGATTTTTTCACAAAATCAGGGTTGTTGCTTGAAATTTTAACATTTAGAAGCATAACCACCTCCCTTAAGTGAATCGCTATTGTGATCCTGATTATCTCCAATGTTACTACAAATGTTGTAACGCACAACCCTTGGTGATGACCTAGAGTTAGAGTCAGGGGGGAACGATAGGTACGCTATCGCGGATCGCCCCCCTATTGCAAATCTAGGTGATCACCGTAGGGCGATCGCGCCCTGTAAATTCCTTAATTTTTGCCACCTGATCCGCCAAGGCAATTAAATCCCCTAACGCCACCTGCGTATCCTCACCATGTTTAGCGGGGTCGGGTTCGTAACTTTCTAGATAGACCCGCAACGTTGCCCCCTTGGTTCCCGTTCCCGAAAGACGGAACACAATCCGAGAACCATCGGTGAAACCAATCCGAACCCCTTGATTTTTGCTCACACTGCCATCTACCGGATCGGTGTAGCTGAAATTATCCGCATAATCCACCGTATAGCCTCCCAAGGTTTGACCCGGTAACGTTGCCAATTGCGCCTGTAATTGCGCCATCAATTCGTTAGCAGGTTCCGAGGGAACTTCTTCATAATCATGGCGAGAATAGAAATTGCGGCCATAGGTTTGCCAATGCTCTGTTACTAACTGCTCCACAGATTTACCCGTGACGGCTAACAAATTCAGCCAGAACAACACCGCCCACAAACCATCTTTTTCCCGCACATGGTTCGACCCCGTGCCGAAACTTTCCTCACCGCAAAGGGTCGCTTTCCCCGCATCTAGGAGATTGCCGAAGAACTTCCAGCCCGTGGGGGTTTCGTAGCAATCAATGCCCAACTTCGCAGCAACACGATCAACGGCGGCACTGGTGGGCATCGATCGCGCCACCCCCGTTAATCCCCCTTGATACCCCGGTACTAATGTGGCGTTAGCCGTGAGCACCGCGAGACTATCGCTGGGGGTGACGAAGAAATGACGACCGAGGATCATGTTGCGATCGCCATCCCCATCGGAAGCCGCCCCAAAATCCGGCGCATTCTCCCCAAACAAAATATCCACCAACTCATGGGCGTAAACCAGATTGGGATCAGGATGGCCCTGGCCAAAATCCTCCAGGGGAACACCATTAATCACCGTCCCCGCCGGAGCACCCAATTGGGTTTCAAAAATCGCCTTCGCATAGGGGCCTGTGACCGCGTGCATCGAATCCACACAGAGGCGGAAATTCCCCGCCGCCATAAACGCCCGAATCCGGTCAAAATCAAACAATTCCGCCATCAACTCACTATAGGGGGCGACGGAATCCATCACTTCCACATCCATTGTTCCCAACTTAAAGGAACCGGGGCGATCGAGGTTAATATCCCCAGCAGACAGAATTTTATATTCAGTAATCGCTTGAGTCCGGGCATAAATCGCCTCCGTCACCTTTTCCGGAGCCGGCCCCCCATTGCCAATGTTATATTTCACGCCAAAATCCCCCTCCGGCCCGCCGGGATTATGGCTAGCGGAAAGGATGATCCCCCCAAAGGTTTGATATTTACGAATCAGGCAAGAGGTGGCAGGGGTGGAAAGGATGCCCCCCTGGCCAACGATGATTTTGCCGATACCATTGGCGGCGGCCATTTTGAGAATAATCTGAATCGCTTGGCGGTTGTAATACCGGCCATCGCCCCCCACAACGAGGGTTTGACCTTCACAGCCCTCTAAACTGTCAAAAATGGCTTGGATAAAATTTTCTAAGTAATGGGGTTGTTGAAAAGCGGGGACGGACTTGCGCAGGCCCGATGTGCCGGGCTTTTGATCACTAAAAGGGGTGGTGGAAACAAGCTGTAAATTCATAAAAAATATAGCGATAGCGGTAAGCGGGAAACTCAGCGGCTTTAGCCCTGAGAGGGAAGCGACTCGGCGAATTGATGCGCCGTGTCTTTATAGCAGTGAACTGGCCAATGCGCTTCCAGTTGAATGGAAGATAATTCTAAAACGATCGGTCTCTTCGGGCAGTGAGTACCGTGTTTCTAGACTGATCCCACGTTACCAGGGGTGTTGATCTCTCAGGCCCCCATTGCTGTCATCGGCTCCAATCTCCTTCAGCCACTACCCTGCCGCCAAACAATACACCATCGGGGCGCGATCGCTCAAATGGGGATTTCACCCCTTCAGGAAACCGCCAAAACAGGCTATGGTAAGGGTTAGGCCTATCCATAAGGCCCCTGCTGACTTCACCCCCCGATGCTCCATGTTTGATGCCCTCGCCGATCGCCTTGAAGATGCCTGGAAAAAGCTACGCGGTCAAGACAAAATCTCCGAAAGCAATGTTAAGGATGCCCTCAAAGAGGTACGCCGCGCCCTGCTAGAGGCAGACGTTAACCTTCAGGTGGTGCGGGATTTTGTCCAAGAGGTGGAGAAGAAGGCTCTCGGCGCAGAAGTCCTGGCCGGCGTTCGCCCCGATCAACAGTTTATCAAGGTTGTTCACGACGAACTGGTAGAAATCATGGGGGCTAGCAATGCCCCCCTCGCCCACGCCGAAACCGCCCCCACGGTGATCCTGATGGCGGGTTTACAGGGGACAGGGAAAACCACGGCCACGGCTAAACTGGCTCTGCATTTACGAAAAGAAGATCGCAGTTGCCTCCTGGTGGCCACCGATGTCTATCGGCCGGCAGCGATCGACCAACTCAAAACCCTAGGGGCACAAATTGACGTTCCCGTGTTCGACCTCGGCAGCGATGCCGACCCGGTGGAAATTGCCCGCCAAGGGGTGGAAAAAGCGAAGGAATTAGGTGTTGATACGGTAATCATCGACACCGCCGGCCGGTTACAGATCGATGCGGACATGATGGGGGAACTGGCCCGGATTAAGGAAACCGTGCAGCCCCACGATACGCTCCTGGTGGTGGATGCGATGACTGGCCAAGAGGCCGCTAACCTCACCCGCACATTCCACACTGAAATCGGGATTACCGGCGCAATCCTTACAAAAATGGACGGGGATAGTCGCGGCGGGGCAGCCCTTTCCGTGCGATGTATTTCGGGCCAGCCGATTAAATTTGTCGGGGTGGGGGAAAAGGTCGAAGCCCTGCAACCCTTCTACCCCGATCGCATGGCTTCGCGGATCCTCAACATGGGGGATATTCTCACCCTGGTGGAAAAAGCGCAGGAAGAGTTTGATCTGGCCGATGCCGCCAAGATGCAGGAAAAAATCATGGAGGCGCGGTTTGATTTTGATGATTTCCTCAAACAGATGCGCCTCCTGAAAAATATGGGTTCCCTCGGTGGGGTTTTAAAGCTGATTCCCGGGATGAATAAGCTGAGTAGTGCGGATCTTCAAAAAGGGGAAGCACAGTTGAAAATCACCGAAGCGATGATCAACTCCATGACTAAGGAGGAGCGCAAAAACCCGGATTTATTGGCTAAATCCCCTAGTCGGCGCGATCGCATTGCGCGGGGTTCGGGGCACACACTCCAAGCCGTTTCTAAGTTGATCGCTGATTTCACCCGGATGCGAACCATGATGAAACAGATGGGGCAGGGAATGCCGGGTATGGGCATGCCTGGGATGCCCGGCATGGGTGGCGGCGGCCTAGGGGGAATGTTCGGCGGCGGTGGTGCGCCTCAGCCCGGCTTCCGGGACTATGCGGCCGGGAAGAAAAAGAAAAAAGGGAAGAAAAAGAAGGGCTTCGGGTCACTCTAATCGAAACCACTTCTGACGATTAGGCAAGGGGGCAAAATCAATGCCCCCTTGGTTTGCTGGATGTCAATATTTTTTACAAAATTTTTTACAAAAATTAATATTTTCAGCTAATGCAACTAATTCTCAATAGTTGTGCTAGAGTATTTTTCATCCGCTTCTTGAGAACTAATCTCAATAAGTCAAGGGATCGCTGCCTTCAGCGTCTTAGTCCATCACCTCTGGATGAGAGGCGATCGCCCCTCATCCGGGATTTTTTAACCCAAAACCCCCAAAAGCTCGGGATATCTCCTTCCCAATAAAGAAGAAATATTCTCATTAAGGAGAAAAGCCGTGCAAACCTACGATATTAACCCTAGCCCAAAACCGTTTATGTCACTTCCTGTTGATGCTGTTTGGTTAAACGTTAGTCCCGCCCTACAACTCTTTGATCGCCCCCTATTACGTCTGTTATCTCAGCAATATCAAGTTGCCCGCTGGGAATATCGGCAGGATCTCGATGAAGCCAATTCGTTAACTTTGGCCATCACTCTTCTCCATCAATACCTACAATCCTGCCCGGAACCCGTCCATCTGCTCGGTCACGGCACAGGGGGATTGCTTGCTCTCCTTTATACCCGGTACCATCCTGAACGAGTACGGTCATTAACGCTACTTTCCGTTGGTGCTCATCCAGCGGTAGATTGGCAAGCTCATTATTACACCTTGGCAAAATTTTTGCACTGTACCCGTGCGATGATTCTTGGGCAAATGGTACAAAATTTATTCGGGCCACAGCCTTTTTCTAAGGTCAAGTCATTAATGCATATTTTGGAAGAGGATCTGCTCCATTCCCTTTCACCCCATAGTTTACTTAAGCGCTGCATCATTCCTCCCGGTGGGGTAGATGTGCCCCTCATGGTTTGTGGTGGCCTAGAAGATGTGATTATTGATCCCCATCATTTTCAAAGTTGGCACCATTACTTTAAACCCAGCGATCGCCTCTGGCTCTGCCCCCAGGGTCGCTACTTCTTCCATCAACAACACCCAGAATTAACGGCATCTCAGGTGTTAGATTTTTGGCAACCGATGCAAGCAAACTCACAGGATGATGCATTACTGATGACCTTGGCTTAAAAACATCCTATTTTTGAATTGAACGGTCAATCAATTCAAAAATAGGGTATAATAAGATACAAATCTTCTCTTTGCTCATTTTCATGGTGCATAACATAAGAGCAGGGAAGATTGACGTATTTCCACATAGCATTCTTGGTTAAGCCTGAAAGTTAAAGCACCATGCTCAAAATTTCCCTTAAAGCATTGAGGAAAAATCACGTCCCACGGTTGAATATTTTGCCGGTCTGGCTCATGTTGACCCTAGGCATAGGTCTAGGAGCAAGCACATCTTTTTTGATTTATCGCTGGGAAAGTATCAGAATTCAGGAAAACTTAAGTCATCAATCCCGTGCAATTCGTAATGTCTTTCAAGGTAACTTAAACCAAACTGAGCAGTTAGCGCGATCGCTGGCGGCAATTTATAGTATTTATCCAGAACTTAATGACGAACAATTTGAAGCTGTAGCTAATCAAATTTTTCGAGATCAAAGCGTTGTTGAATATATTGGCTTCTCAAGGATAAATTCAGAAACAACAGACTCCCTTGACCTTAAAAATGAAATTATTTATCCGCCATTTTTAGAATCACGGTGGCTCACCTTTCCTCATCTAGAGGACTGGAAACGTCAATGGGCCATTGAAAAAGCATCGCAAACCGGAGTTGTTTCGACCACAATCACCACTTTACCTCAGGAAGATGGTGAAAAATCAGGATTCATCACCTATATTCCAGTTTATCAAGATTCTTTAGCTAACCTTGCCATTGATCAACTTTCTGAAAAGCTCATCGGTGTTGCCCATGTGACCTTTTCTATTTCAGACCTGTTTGCCGACGTGATTAAACAAACTCAAGCTAATGGTTTCAATATTTATCTGTATGAGCTACCCATTGACCAAGTTGAATCTGGATTGCAAAAAACAAGAGTTTCTATTGATGAACGGCTGCTGTTTAATTATCCTGATGATCTTCAAAATATTGCTAATCAAGGAAATTTAACAAAAAAATGCCCCATTGAAAATAAAATCATTAAATGCCTAGAAAGTTTATCTTGGAATGATGTCGAAATGACGCTGTTGATCTTGCCTCAATCATCATTACTTCAAGATCATTGGCGTTCCTTAACCTTTTTGTTAGTCAGTATTAGCATCACGGGTTTATCTTCATGGTATCTACTGGATAGTGCTAAACATCGACAACAACAAGCCCACTTAATTGCTGAACTAAACCTATCTAAACAAGAGCTAAAGGGTCAAAAACAAGAGCTTCAAGAACTCCTAGAACAGCTTTTAGAAACTCAATCTCAACTGATCCATGCAGAAAAAATGTCGGGGTTGGGTGAAATGGCGGCAGGCATTGCCCATGAAGTAAATAATCCCATTAATTTTATTTCTGGAAATCTTGACTATGCACTGCAATACAGTCAAGATTTACTAGATTTAATTAATTTATATCGTTATTATTTTCCGCAACATTTACCTGTAATCGAAGAAAGAATTGCAGATATTGAATTCGATTTTATTGCCCTTGATTTCCCCCGTGTGATTCAATCTATGCAATCTGGGGTGAAGCGGGTTCAGAATATTATTCAATCCATGCGATCATTTTCCCGTGTTGATGAAGCAGCTTATAAGTTTGTTGATATTCATGAAGGTCTTGAAAGCACATTAATGATTCTCAATCATCGAATTGTTCATGTTGAAAAGTATGCTGGCATTGAAGTTCGCAGAAATTACGGCAATCTCCCTAGTATCGAATGTTTTCCCAGTCAACTTAATCAGGTTTTCATGAATCTTTTGAGTAATGGTATTGATGCGATTCAGGAGGCGATCGCCCAGGCTCAACCCCCATGGCAACCGATGATTAGCATTACGACAGAGATTGTTGATGATCATTGGTGTGTGATCACCATTGCTGATAATGGTAACGGTATTCCTGAAGATGTCAAGCACAAAATCTTTAATCCTTTTTTTACCACCAAAGCGATTGGCAAAGGAACAGGCTTAGGATTGTCCATCAGCTATAAGATTATCACCGAGTTTCATCACGGTCAGCTTTTATGTGAATCCATGCCAGGAGCAGGAACCACATTCACGATTAAGATCCCCAAAACCCTCAATCGCATCCGCTAAATTATTTCGCTGCCATCCAGTTTTTACCGGCATGAATATCCACCTTTAGGGGTACGGTTAAATTTACAGCCGTTTCCATAACATCGCAGATTTTCGGCTTCAGTTCTTCCCATTCTGTGGGAGGCATTTCTAACACTAATTCATCATGGACTTGTAGCAAAAGTTGTGCTTGATAGTCTTCGAGAATTTGATTGATTTTGACCATGGCTACCTTGATGATATCGGCGCTAGAGCCTTGAATGGGGGCATTGGCGGCAGCCCGGAGCAGTTGGGAATCTCCCAGGGAAAGCCGTTTTAATGAGTCTAAATCGATGGTATCTGGTGCATGGCCGCGTAAATTGAGCAGGGGGCGATCGCTAAAATTAAAATATCGCCGTCGCCCGAAAAGGGTTTCCACATAACCGAGGGCGATCGCCCGCCGTTTTTGGGTTTCCAAATAATCGAAAACCTGGGGATAGCGAGAGCGGTAGCGTTCAATAAATTGCTTGCCCTCTGCTGGACTGACCCCCGCCTCACGGGCAAACCGCTGCGCCCCCATGCCATAGATCACGCCAAAATTAATCGTCTTCCCTAACCGCCGCTGTTCCGGTGTCACTTCATCCTGATCAAATAGGAGCCGGGCCGTTACGGCGTGGACATCATCCCCCTGCTGATAGGCATCTAATAAAATCGGTTCCTGGCTTAAATGGGCGAGAATCCGTAACTCAATTTGGGAATAATCAGCAGTCACTAAAATCCAACCCTCACGGGGTAAGAAGGCTTGACGAATTTGGCGGGAAAATTCGCTGCGGATGGGGATATTTTGGAGATTGGGGTTGGAGGAGGAAAGGCGGCCGGTGGTGGTGACGGCTTGGTTAAAATCGGTGTGGAGGCGATCGCTTTTTGGATTCACCAAAGCCGGTAACGCATCCACATAGGTAGATTTCAACTTCGCTAAGGTGCGATGCTCTAAAATGCAATCAACGACGGGATGATCCCCTTGGAGTTTTTCCAGGGTAGCGTGATCGGTGGAGTAACCGGTTTTGATTTTGCGGCTTTTTTTGGGATTTAAACCGAGGGTATTAAAGAATAGCTCACTTAACTGTTTGGGAGAACTGAGGTTAAAGGTTTGGCCGGCGTGATCATAGGCGGCCTGTTCAATGCGGGCTAACTCGGTGGCGAGATGCTCGGAAAGTGTCTGTAAATAGGGTTGATTGATGCGAATCCCCGCATATTCCATCGCTGCTAACACCGGCTCAAGGGGAATTTCGACGGTGTTGAAAATGGTTTCAAGGTTGGGGGTTTTGGCCAGTTCAGCCTTTAAAGGTTCTACGAGATGATAGGTGGCGTAAACATCTAAGCCGCAATAGAGGGCGATCCGTTCAATGGGTTGATCCGCAATAGTTTCCCCTTTGGGAATTTTTAAATCGCTGTAATGATAGGCGGTAATTTCGGTTAAATAACGATCGCACAGATCCGTTAAATTGTGGCTGGCTTCAGGGCGAATCACATAACTGGCCAGCATGGTATCAAAGACCACCCCCGCCAGATCAAGGCCGTGATGCTGAAGAATGAGGCGGTCATACTTGGCATTTTGGAATACCTTGGGATGATCGGAGCTGGTGAGCAGGGGGGCGAGGTGCGATCGCACCATTTCCCAAGGCAACTGTTCCCCCTGTTGATGGGCAATGGGAATATAGGCCACCTGATCAGCGTTCGACCCCCAACAGCAGCCAATCCCCACCAGTTGAGCGGTGTGGGTATCTAACCCCGTTGTTTCCGTATCCCAGGCGATGGGGGTTGTGGTGCAGGTTTGTAGCGTGGCGATCAGTTGGGTGAGCTGGGTTGCGGTGGTGATGATTTGGGGGGTAATTGGCGCAGGTTCCGGGGTTTGGGCCGCAGCGGTTTCCGTGGCGGTAAAGAACCAAGTATCCCCCTCCTCAGGCTCAGGATTGCCAAAGGGTTGAGCCAAATCCCCCAACTGACTGAGTAATTGCTTTAACTCCAACCGTTCTAAATGGGGAGCGATCGCCTCCCCATCCAAGGGCTTAACCGCCAATGCTGCTAAATCCTCATGCTCTAGGGGTACATTTTGCTCAATGCGGGCCAACTGTTGGGAGCGGAGGGCTTGGGGGCGATCGCGCTCCAATTTATCCCGCAATGTGCCCTTAATTCGGGGCAAATGATCATAAACCCCCGTTAAGGTTTCATAATCCGCTAAGAGTTTTTGGGCGGTTTTTTCGCCAATCCCCTGGACACCGGGAATATTATCAGAAGCATCCCCACAGAGGGCTTTAAAATCGACAATTTGATCGGGCCGTACTCCCATTTTTGCCACCACGGCAGCGGCGTTATATTCTGTGGCTCCGGCGAGGTTGCTGCGATTGAGGCGGTCAAAATAAAGGATGCTGATGGGGGCGGCATCATCGACGAGTTGAAAGAGATCGCGATCGCCCGTGAGAACTTTCACCCCTTCCTGGGCATATTGCCGCGCCAACGTTCCTAAAATATCATCCGCCTCATACCCCGCTTGGGTGATCACCGGAATCCCCATCACCCCTAACAACTCCTGAAGATTTTGCAAATCCGGTAAAAAATCCGCTGGGGCCGGTTTGCGGGTGGCTTTGTATTCGGGATCGAGTTGGTGACGGAAGGTGGGTTCTTTGCGGTCAAAGGCGATGGCCAAATGATCGGGGTGATGGGCCGCCATCGTGGCAAACAGGGCTTTGAGAAAGCCAAAACAGACATTCGTGGGAATGCCTGTGGATGTTTTTAACCCCCCATCTCGCCCTTTGGCAAAGGCATAGTAGGAGCGGAAGGCAAGGCCATGGCCATCAATGAGCAGAAGCATGGGCGGCGGGAATCAAGGGGCGTTTTCCATGGTAGGCGATCGCGACCCTCCCCCGAACGCCCCCCGGCCTAACCCTCCACTTGGTCAATCCAACCGAGGCATTTGCGCCAAACTTCTAGCTCCGATTTCCATTTTTCCATTTCAATCCGCAGACGGGTGGGGTCTC
Source organism: Spirulina sp. DLM2.Bin59 (assembly GCA_007693875.1). Classification (GTDB taxonomy): domain Bacteria; phylum Cyanobacteriota; class Cyanobacteriia; order Cyanobacteriales; family Spirulinaceae; genus Spirulina. Next base: position 5,630 of record RECT01000206.1, on the reverse strand, counting down.
CCACATAGGTATCGAGGATGCACTTGCGCCGCTCGATTTTGGTTTCGAGGGTGGTGGTTTCTTGGGCGATCGCGCTTTGAATCTCGGCTAGTTTCATGGTGGCTAACTTAGCAGGACAGGGGTGAGCAACGGGCTAAAATCACATCACAGAATAACATCAAAGCTTTCCCTTTGTGGCCCCGGGGTTGGTTTCCTCCAGATGGGATCGGACTAAATCTAGGGGTAGGGAGAGGATGGAGGCGATCGCCTCGGCATCTAAACCCAGGGCAACGAGGGGAGCAATGGCGTTGAGTTGAGCAGCTTCGGCTCGTGCGGCTCTTTGTCGCTCTAGGGTGACTTGTGCCCATGCCTGTTGTTTTTCGGCGATCGCCTCCACATAACTGGCAAACCGTTCCCCCGTAGGGGTATACAGTTGCAATTCCCCTTCAGCAGTTAACTCAAACCGCACCCCTAGCCGGGGACTCACCCAATGCTGCATTGGTACAATCTCCACCAATGCCCCCCCTTCTCCCCGCTGCCAACCCTTGAGTAGCAATCGGTCGGGATCAAACAGATAATATTCCTCCACTTGGTGGCGATCGTAAAATGCCAGCTTGGTTTCCTGTAACTCCTTGATACTATTGCTCGGTGAGGCAATTTCAAACACCACTTGGGGCCCAATTCCCCCCTCTTCCCATTGTTTATAGGAACCCCGATAACCCTTGGGCCGACCCAACACCACCATCGTATCGGGAGCCACCCGCACCTGATTATTCCCCTCAATGGGATACCACAGCAGATCCCCCGCCACAAACACGTTGGGGTCATCGGCAAAAAGGGCATCTAGGCCCCCTTGGATCGTGGTGATGTAATGAAATTGCAGCGTGTTGTCTGACAAGGGATTGCCGTCGTTTTCGGGATACTCAACCTGAGGGTGGACAGAGGTAATCATAGAACAAAAAGGCTATAAACTTGCTTTTAGGTTAACACAGGCTTTTTAGGGCTGATTGCTTCCACTTGTCGCTCTAACCAAATCCCTCCCTTAGGAACAAAGGTAATGCCCCGCCGTTGGGGTTGAATGGGGCCTTGGGGATGGAGCGTAAAACCCGGTTGTTGTAGCATTGTGCCGAGGATCAATTGCATTTCAAACCGGGAAAATGCCGCGCCAATACAACCGCGATGGCCGCCGCCAAAGGGAAAATATTCAAAGGCGGTGAATTTGCGATCGCGAAACCGTTCCGGTTGAAACTGTAAAGGGTTGGGATAGGTGGTATTAAGGCGATGGGCGAGATAAATACAGGGGATTAAAATCGTGCCCGGATCGCATTGATAGGCTCCGAGATCATAAGTTGTTTTAACAATCCGGGGTTGAGAAATTAAGGCAATGGGATAAATTCGCAGGGTTTCTTGACAGACAGCATTTAAATCGGGCAAGCCTGCCAAAGTGAGGGGATCAGCCCCCTTTACTTCTGCCTGTAATTGAGCCAGCCTCTCATCCTCGCAATAGCACCAATAAATCGCCCAAGCCAAAGAAGAAGCCGTCGTTTCATGACCTAACAACAGCAGCGTCATTAACTGATCCCGCAACTCCTGATCCGTTAATCCCTCCCCCGCCTCATCCCTTGCCGCCAGCAATAAACTGAGGATATCTTCCCCCCCCTGGCCCCCTGCCCGTCGCTCGGCAATTTCCGCATAAACGAGGCGATCGATGGCCGCCCGTTGGCGGAGAAAATGCCCCCAGGGACTCCAAGGCCCCCAATCCTGTTGCAAGAGGGGGAAAAAGAAGAAGCTAGAATAAACCGTTTGGGTGATGTCATCCAATAACCGACTAATCCGCGCATTGAGTTCCTCATAACGGGGGCCCAATTCCAAGCCAAACACCACCCGGAGGATAATCTTCAGCGTAATTTCCGCTAAATAGGGGCGCAGTTCCACCGGGCGGCCCGGGGGAATTTTAGCCAGGGTTTCCTGGGTAATGGTGACGATCAGATCCCCATAGGTTTTGAGGCGATCGCCATGGAGCGGCGGCATTAACAACTTCCGTTGCCGCAAATGTTCCGCACCATCGAGCATGATCAACGACTGCGGCCCCGTCAAAGGGCGAAAGACATGGGTGACTTTTCCCAAGGCAAAGGTATCCAGGGGAGCAGTAAAAATTCCCTGCACCAGATCCGGCTCCCCCACAAACACCACAGGGGGAGAATTCGGCCCTAAAACCCTGGTCGTAAACGTTGCCCCATACTGTCGTTGATAACGATCAAAAAAGGCGATGGGGTCCGCAACCAAGGTTAAGGTTTGCCACAACCCCGGTTGGTTTGGCCCTGGGGGTAAATTCATTAAAAATTACTCCGCTAAAATATAGAAACTTCGAGACCCTTCAAAATCGAAACCCTGTAGGGGCGAAAAATTTTTGTGCCTCCGGCAGGCTTACGCCAACGCCCCTACACAGATTCAGTGTCCAATCAAGCCAATCTCACCATATTTTCCCATAAACCCATTATTTTTTACCTTTACCTTCCCCCAAACTTTTTAAGAAAGTAATGATTGAAGTCCGCGCTTTTTTATCTTTAACCATCCGTTGTAGTTGATATGAACTAAACGTGAGCGATGTTACCAGTAAGTCCCACAAATCTAAAGGATTAAACTTGGCATGACGCACATTATAACCCGCTGATTCCATGGCTGGCCCGGCAATTTTTTCACAAAGCATGACTTCGGTAGATGTTAAATCCTTGGTCTTACCCTGCTTCACCGAAGCATTTCCTTTTTCTAAAACCACATTTCCCACCACCTCCGTATTGAGAAATGCTGCTAAACGGGCCGCCACTGCTTCTGGTGTTTTAATCAAATCCTCAAACTTGACGGTTTCCACCGGGGCGCGACCCCCGGCAATAAATTTTTGCACCTTTTCATAGGATTTCTTCCAATACATCGTATAAATAATGGGATGGTATTGGCGCGATTCTCCATCTTGGCTGCCATGGGTTTTAACACGGGGCAAGTTTTTAAAAGATCGCATCATTGTCCGGGGATCGCGGAGGATATAAATAAACCTCACCCCTGGAAACACTTCAGTTAATTCATCCATGTGCATGAAATCTTGGGGGGTTTTATAACCCCAGCGAGATTTGCCCGAATGGATAGCTAGGCGAGTAATCCATTCTTCCAAGACTTGGGGCCAAGTGAGGGGATCTTGTTGGAATGCGGCCAGGAGCGCCTCTTCCATGGCAAAGGTATCATCCCAAGTTAAATTAGGGACATAAAAGTTCTCTTCATACTTAATTTTTGCCCGCAGTTGCCAGGTGATTGAGTTAATATACTCCTTGAGCAGTTTGGGCTTTGCAGCCAAGTTTAATGAACTGGAGATGCCCAAAGCAGCGGCTTTTTGGTAGGGATAAAGGTCATCGAAGACAAACCAACCCTCTAAACAGGAAAGCACATGGGCCAGATAGGAGGAGCCGCTGCGGGGCAACCCCACAACAATGACCGGTGGGGTTGAGGATTGCAGAACGGGGGATTGGCTTTTAATGACAGCATCGAGGGTGGAAATGTCGGGCATGGGTGTTAGGGTAAAGCTGTTTGAGATCAATCTTAAACTGAATATCTGGGTTTCTCCTCCGGTTGTTATAGATTATTTAATAAGGCGCGGGCAATGGAGAGATAAAGGGCCACACCGATGACATCCACCACCGTGGTGATAAACGGGGCAGACATCAGGGCGGGATCAAACTTCATCGCCTTAAACAGGAAGGGCAAGGCAGAACCGGCCACTGCTGCCAAGATGGAGATGGCAAACAAGCTTAAGCCCACGGAAACCGCCACTAGTAAATTCCTTTGCAATACATAGGCCCAAACCGTCACCGCCCCCCCCAGCATTAAACCGAGGAGTGTGCCGGCGATCGCCTCGCGCCAAACAATTGGCAACACATCCCGCATCGAAACATCTTCGGTGTTTAAACCCCGAATCACCACTGTTGAAGACTGCGCCCCCACATTCCCCCCCGCATCAATCAGTAAGGGAATAAAGGCCGCCAATTCCACCATTCTTAGCAGCACATCCTCCTGGGCACGGATCACGCCACTGGTAGCCGTGTTCGTCACCAACAGCACCAACAGCCACACCACCCGTTTCCGTGCCACCGTTAACAAGTTGGTTTGGAAATAATCATCCCCCCCCGACTGCACCCCCCCTAGGGTGTAGATATCCTCCGTCGCTTCCCGCTCCAAAATATCCAGCACATCATCGACGGTGATAATCCCCACCAAGCGACGCTCCGAATCAATCACTGGCAACGCCAAAAAGTCATAATGCTGGATCATCCGCGCCACTTCCTCTTGATCGGTATCCGTATGGGCGGCAATTACATCACGGGTCATAATATCCCGGATAATCTGCTCCGGCTCCGCCGAGAGGATCATCCGGAGAGAAACTGTGCCGGTGAGGTGGCGGGAGGCATCGGTGACATAGAGGGTGTAGATGGTTTCTAGCTCGTTGGCTACGGGACGGAGCCGCGCCAAAGCTTGGGACACCGTTACTTCCTCCTTGAGGGAAATATATTCCGTCGTCATCACCCGGCCGGCGGTTTCAGACTGATACCCCAAGAGTCGCGCCGTGGCTTGCCGTTCTTGATCACTCAAATGGAGGAGATATTTTCGCACCACCTTGGCCGGGAGTTCATCAAACAGCCTAGCCCGGTCATCAGGGGACATTTGATCGACAATCTCCAAGACCTCCGGCTGCTTAAATTCCTGAAGCAGATCTTCCTGAACCGAAGGGTCGAGGTGTTCATAGACATCGATCGCCTCGTTTTTCCCCAACAATCGGAAGGCAATCACCTGGGACTTGTCGGGAAGATCCTCGATCACATCGGCAATATCTGCGGGTTGAATCGGCTTCAAAAGGGCTTTTGCGTCATCAAACTGTCCCAGATCTAGATAATCAACCAAGCGCGATCGCACTTCATCTTGAAACTCACTACGGGATTGTTGTGGGCTTGAAGCACTCCAGGTCATGGGAATTTTCCTCCTAGGGGTTGAGCAAGGGGAGGCAGGGCCCGTTAAGCCTAACCGTGATGAGTGTAGCAATCCAGGGGGATCTCTGGCCCAGGGGATCGTTAATTTTGTGCAGTGATGGCCAAATCGGGGGGAATCTACTGTACAACAAGGGGAGTCTAACGCGATTTTGAGGAGAAGCGGCGGTGAACTATGAGATCCGCTACAAGCCGGCCTTTGCCGCCATTTTCATCACCCTGGAACCGGGGGAGCGAATTACCGCTGAAGCCGGAGCCATGGCCAGCATGGATGCGGGACTGACGATGACCACCCAATTGATGGGGGGGTTTATTCCTGCCCTGTTGCGCCGTTTGTTTGGGGGGGAAAGTTTGTTTACCAATACCTTTATCAACCGCACCAGTGAACGCAAAACCCTCGTTTTAAGCCAGGAAATGATTGGCGATATCGAGGTGCTACAGTTAGGCGGAGACCAAGCAGCCCTGTGCTTAGAAGGGGGAGCCTACATTGCCAGCACCAGCCGCATTGCCATCTCAACCCGTTGGGCTGGTTTTAACAGTTGGTTAGCGGGGGAGGGGCTGTTTAAGCTGTTGGTGAAAAGTAAAGGGCAGGGGTTGGTGTTTTTTGGGGGGTATGGCGGG
>RECT01000047.1 GCA_007693875.1 Spirulina sp. DLM2.Bin59 | reverse complement strand
GTCAAGGGTTAGCGGGGGAGAACTTCACCGCAAAAAAGGGCAACCCCTGTAGTCCCCCCCTACCATCCCTAGAGAGACTGATACAATGGGGGGCCAATCTGCCGACGATAGAGGATATGCAGCCGACCGACGCGAGTAAATTCACCGAACAAGCCTGGGATGCGATTGTGCGATCGCAGGAAGTGGCCCGCCGCTGTGGGAATCAACAATTGGAAGTAGAGCATGTGATCCTCGCCCTGCTGGAAACCGATGGCTTGACGAAGCGCATCCTCGATAAGGCCGCCATCGACACCGAAGCCTTCCGCCAGCAAGTTGATATTTTCGTCAAGGGTCAGCCCCGGTTCCCCTACGTTGAGCAGTTGTATCTCGGCCGCGCCCTCGATGTCATGCTCGATCGCGCCGAAGCCTCCCGCACCAGTTGGGAGGATAGTTATATTGCCGTTGAGCATATCCTGATCGGGTTTGCCGAAGATGCCCGCTTGGGGCGGCGCTTGTTCCGTAAATTCAACCTCGATCCCCAAGATATTGAGGCCACGATTAAGGCCGTCCGGGGGAGCCAAAAGGTGACGGAGCAAAACCCGGAAGAGCAGTATGAAGCCTTAGCAAAATACAGTATTGATCTCACCGAACGGGCGCGGGCGGGGAAACTGGATCCGGTGATTGGCCGGGATGAGGAGATCCGCAATGTGATTCAAGTCCTCTCCCGACGCTCGAAGAATAATCCCGTCTTAATTGGTGAGCCGGGAGTGGGGAAAACGGCGATCGCCGAAGGTTTAGCCCAGCGCATTGTTAACGGCGATGTGCCCGAATCCCTCAAAAACCGCCAACTGGTATCCCTCGATATGGGCAGCCTCATCGCTGGGGCCAAATACCGGGGGGAATTTGAAAACCGCCTGCGATCGGTGTTGCATGAAGTCACCCATTCCGATGGGGGGGCGATTTTATTTATTGATGAACTCCATACGGTGGTGGGGGCGGGCGATCGCGCCGGGGCCATGGATGCGGGCAATTTATTAAAACCGATGTTAGCCCGGGGGGAACTGCGCTGCATCGGAGCCACCACCCTCGATGAGTATCGCAACCATATCGAAAAAGACCCCGCCCTAGAACGCCGCTTTCAACAGGTCTACGTCCGTCAGCCCAGCGTTGAGGATACGATCTCGATCCTGCGGGGCTTAAAGGAACGTTACGAAGTCCACCACGGCGTTAAAATCATCGATTCTGCCCTAGTGGCCGCCGCCACCCTCTCCCATCGCTATATTAGCGATCGCTTCCTCCCCGACAAGGCGATCGACCTCGTAGATGAAGCCGCCGCCCGGTTAAAAATGGAAATCACCTCCAAACCCATGGAGTTAGAAAGCCTCGATCGCCGCATCATGCAATTGCAGATGGAAAAACTTTCCCTCGAAGGCGATCCCACCTCCAAAGACCGCCAAGGCCGGATCAACCAAGAAATTGCCGACCTCACCACGAAGCAAACCGGCCTCTCCCAACAGTGGGAGGCGGAAAAACAAATGCTCGAAGAGATCAACGCCCTCAAGGAAAAAGAGGATAAATTGCGCCTCCAAGTGGAGCGGGCCTTGCGGGATTATGATCAAAACCGCGCCTATCAACTCAAATTTGAGCGGGAACAACTCCAACAGGAGCGGGAAGCCCAGGAAGCCCAATTCCTCGAACGGCAAAACCAAGGCAGCGCCCTATTGCGGGAACAAGTCACCGAGGCGGATATTGCCGATGTGGTGGCCCGTTGGACGGGCATCCCCGTCACCCGACTCATGGAGTCGGAAAAACAAAAGCTGTTACAACTGGAAGGGCAGTTACACGAGCGGGTCATTGGTCAGGATGAAGCCGTGGCCGCCGTCGCTGCCGCCATCCGTCGCGCCCGAGCAGGGATGAAAGATCTCAACCGCCCCATCGGTTCGTTCCTCTTCATGGGGCCAACGGGGGTAGGCAAAACCGAGTTAGCCCGCGCCCTCGCTGAACTGCTCTTTGACAGTGAAGAGGCCATGGTGCGCCTCGATATGTCGGAATATATGGAGAAGCACACGGTTTCTCGCCTCGTGGGTGCGCCTCCGGGTTATGTGGGCTATGAGGAAGGGGGACAACTCACCGAAGCGGTACGCCGTCGCCCCTATTCTGTGGTGCTGTTGGATGAAGTGGAAAAGGCCCATCGGGATGTGTTTAATATCCTCTTGCAAATCCTCGATGATGGGCGGGTGACGGATTCCCAGGGGCGGCTGGTGGATTTTCGCAATACGATCATTGTCATGACCAGTAATATTGGCAGCGATGTGATCCTCAGTGGCATTGGCGACAGTCCCAAGCCGGTGAAGCAGGAACTTGATCGCAAGCTCCGCCAACGGATCGGCCAACTGTTGGCGGCCCAACACCAAAGCCTGTTACAGGTGGGAACCCAGGTGAGCGAACCCACCACCCCCCAGGAGGTGGAGGCGTTGATTCAGGAAATTTTGGGGGCGATCGTTCCCCAGGAAGAGGGGCCAGCCCCCTTGATTACCGGCGGCGGCAAAACCATGGATGAGATCCTCCGGGGTTATTTCCGGCCGGAATTCCTCAACCGCATTGATGAACGGATTGTCTTTAAACCCCTGTTACGGGAAGAGTTGCGGGCGATCGTGTTGATTCAATTGCAACGCATCCATAAGCTGTTAGCGGAGCAGCAAATCACGCTGATCCTCACCGAAGCCGCCCAGGATCATCTCGTCGAAGCCGGTTATGATCCGGTCTACGGAGCGCGGCCCTTGAAGCGGGCAATCCAACGGGAATTAGAAAACTCGATGGCGACGAAGATTTTAGAAAATGCCTTTGGGGAGGGTGATACGGTGGTTGTGGACTGTGTGGGGCAGGGGTTGACGTTGACGAAACAGGCCCGACCCCAGGAACCGGCCCCGGTTGTTGCTGCGGAAGTGGAGGTCATGGAGGCGACAACCATTGCGCCTTCCCCAGAGCCATCCACTGAACCTGCCGCAACCCTTCCCCCTGAGGAGGAGGAAGCGAAGGTGGTGGAAGCAGAAATCGTCCGCGATGATGACAGCGTTTTGTACTAACCCTGATGCCATGGAAAGCTCATGCTGAAAGCAATCACCATTGAAAATTTCCGCTGTTTTGAATCAATCCACGTTGATGGTTTTAGGCGTGTTAACTTAATTGGGGGAAAAAATAATGCCGGTAAAACGGCATTATTAGAAGCTCTATTGCTGTACTTTTATCCTACGCCTAGTGCAGCAATTTTCCTCAAGCAAGCTCGTAAAGAGTCAGTATTTTCAGTGAAAAGTATGCCAAAAATGGCATGGGATACCTTTTTTTATAACAAAAATATCGATCAAGAAATTACAATTAAAGGATTTGGATGGGATGATCAAGTTAGGGACATTTTACTTTCTGTTGAATTTTGGTTGGATAGCCAGATCTTTGAAGATGAAGAAGATTTGATGCAATCTACGCCTAATAGTGTTGGTAGAAATAGTTCTATTGTTTCAACTTTAAAAATTAAGTTTATCAAGGATCAGGATGAAGAAACTAGCCAAAAAGTCACGGCTAGCTCTAGGGGATGGACTACCTCGCCAGTTTTCGTAAATATTCCATGGGTTGCTACATCACGTTTTCTCCCTAATCAAGAAATTGCTAGACAATATGACAAACTGAAGTTTGAAAATCAGTCAGATCAAGTATTGGAGATTTTAAAGATTCTTGATGAGTCCATTGAAGATGCAGAAACTTTTTCAATGAATGAACCAACCCTTTATTTAACTCGTAAAGATCAGAAACGATTACCGATTTCTCTTTTTGGTGATGCGATTAATCGAGTGACAGCCATTGCTTTAGAATTACTTAACACCGATCAGAATGTCTTGTTTATTGATGAAATTGAAAATGGCATTCACTACACCAGTCAAGAAAAATTCTGGAAAGCGCTTTTCCAGTTAGCTCGTGAACTCGATACAACCATTTTTGCAACAACCCACAGCCTAGAAATGATTAAAGCCTTTGCTGCTGCTAGCCAAGACTATCCTGAAGATGGGATGTATTTTGAATTGGCCCGCAATCCCAGAGATCAAAAAATTGTTGCCATTAAACGAGATGCTGAACTTTTAGAATATGCCCTTGAACGGGGTAAACCGATTCGGGGAGAGTAAACATGAGCAGTATTTTAATTGTCGAAAGTAAAAATGATCAACAGTTTTTACAATTTTTGATTGAGCATCTCAATTGTCAAATTCAAGTTGATGCGCCCATTTGTATTGATGAGGATGATTATGAATGTCTGGATGGTCTCAGTGAAGGTAAATTAATCACGACGTTGCGCGATTTAGATGAAAATTTACAAAAGCGTGATTTTGAAAAAATTGGAATTATTATTGATCAAGATCACCATTCACAACAGGAAAGACTTGATTTTGTTAATCGCTGCTTAGAGGAAGTTTTTAAGCTTGAAGCAAAATTAACCACTGTTAATCAATGGATCGACATTGAAAGCTTTCAAAGCATTTCTCTACAATTAGCCTGTCACTTCACAAATGTTGATGGCCATGGTGAACTAGAAACCTTACTCAAACAAATTAAAAGCCACGATTCACCCCATGCTGATTGCCTAGCAAGTTGGCGTGATTGTTTGCAAAATCAAGGACTGCAAATTTCAAAAAAAGATTTTGATAAGTTCTGGTGGAATCAATATATCCGCTATGATACTTGTTCAAAACAAGATAAAAAGCAAGCAAACAAATACTGCTCAATGCGTCATTTTGATAAGATTTTAGAACGCAAAGGAGCGAAAATTTTAAACTTAAATCATCAAGCTTTACAACCCCTCAAAGATTTCTTGGAATTATTTAGGTGAGCCGATCTCAACTTTGTTGGGTTTTCAAAACTTAAACGGTGCATCAGACACAATTCAATCATTATCATTGAGCCGGCCTGACGCACCATTTATTGAGCAACCTGCTATTTAAACCCGTTTAACACACCATAGATGCCCCAAATTGCCGTTGCTCGTAGATAGTGACAGGCGCGGAATGTGCGCACTGCGGTCATGGCCTCCGGTGTGCGGAACTGTAAGCCGCCTTCATAAATCTGCCGTACCACCGTCTCCGTCATCCTTAACCCTTCTTCCCGCATGCCCATCAAAATTAGATAGGCCGCTAACCCGAAATTAATCCCCGTCCATACCTCTAGGGGATGGGTGGCATCGGGATTTTCCGGACTGCCATCGATGAGCATCCCGTTAGCTGCACCAAATTCACCCCCAGCAAACCGCAGGAAACAGGCCTCATACACCGTCCGCAACGCCGATTCTGCATAGGGCCGCTCCACCACATTCGGTAGCCCCAATAATTGGGCATAGAACTGACCACACAACTGATCCGCCATCACCACCTCAGAACCGCTCTCACTATCGAGGCGATAAAACTGCCCATTCCAGAGCTTTTCCTGATACACCGGCCGCGCTTGGCGGAGCCATTCCCGGTATTCCTCCAGGTGGCGGGTGATGCCTTGGGGATAGTCTGGCGGTTGGAGGAGGGGATTGGCGGGGGGATTGTCGAGGAGGATGACGCCAATGGCGATCGCCGCCTCTAAGGCCGCAATCCACAACGCCCCACAATAGGCACTCACCCCCCGTAATTGCCAATCATCAAAGGTCTGATCCGGTGCGCCGGAATTCTCCGGGATGCCGTCGCCATCGAGGTCAAACTCCTTGAGATATGCCAAAGCAACGGGAATCGCCCCCCAACATTCCCACAGGAATTCCACATCATTGGCCCCGGTGAGCAGATAGTTGCGATAAACCTGTAAGACAAAATCCGAGGGCAGATCCTTCCACTGGTTGCAATCTTGATAACTGGTGTAGTTGCTCTTTTCCCAGGGATGTTCATTGGGGGCCCCCAGATCGTGGGGGGTGGCTCCGGCAATTTTACGCACAGCGGGGGCCTGGTTGTAGCCGATGATCCGGGGGGTAGCGTCGGCGGTGGGAATGGCCCGCGCAAAGGCTTCTAACACCGCCTTGTCCAAGCGGGGAAACAGCATCATCATGGCAAAGGAGCCATAAAGCCGCACATCAAGGCTTTCATACCAGCGATAATCCACACATTCCCAGATCGCAAATTGGCCGATGGGGTCGGTTTCCGTCCCAGCAGTCCACAGCGTTCCCCCGTCGGTGAGGAGGTAAAGCTCGTTAAACAGGGCCATTTTTAACCAGTTGGGCAGGTCGTCGCGGTCTAAAACTGAGGCTTGCCAGGTGAGGATTTTGTCGCGCCAGATACCGCTATGTTTTAAGGCGGTGCGGATCACAGTCCAGGCGTTATTGCCGGTGCGGCCGAAAAAGTCGGTGTGGCGGCGGAAATAGCTGATGCCTGGGGCAAATTCGGTAATTGGGAAATCCCAGGCGAGGATAAAGGGGATTTTGCGCGATCGCCCCGGTCGGATCGTAAACCGGATCGTCATCGCCGTGGCAATTTGTTCCCCAGGGGCGGCGGGGGTTTCATCCTGCTGATCCGGTAACATGCCATTGCGGGAGAATAATTCCCACACTTCGCGGCCATCACCATCGGGATCCCATCGCCCCAAATGGTAGGCTTCGACAGCGGCATTGGTGATGGAGGCGATCGCCATTTGCCCATCCCCCTCCTGAAGTTCCGCATGGGGGCGCACCCGGTTCATCAAACAGCCCACCCGGTAATGATCGGTGATCCATTGGTTCAAAGATCCGGTACTGTCCCGCCATTTGGGTTGATATTCATATTCGGGGCTGCCATCATCCCGCACCGTCACCGTCGGCTTTTTAATCGCATTGGTAAACCAGCCCACCATATTTTGCCAGGTGAGCATAATGCTCATCGTGATCGGCTGATCCGTGGGGTTGTGGATCGTCCAATCAAACACCGCCACGGGATAGCTGGATTCTTGATAACAATCGGCCCAAATGGGGGAAAACTGCTCACAGATAATCTCGCTTTGAAACACCCCTTCATATTTGAACCAACTGCGGGGATAGAGGGCGTGGTATGTCCCTTTTTCCGGGGGATACCATTGCCAACTCGATAGGCTGCCATCGGCGGGGGG
>RECT01000269.1 GCA_007693875.1 Spirulina sp. DLM2.Bin59 | reverse complement strand
AAGCGCAAAAAGAGTGGGCCGCCATGCCGTGGCAGGATCGTGTAGCAATCTTCCACCCCCCGATGCATCCGTCCCCAGCGGGGGCCATAACCAGAGGTCAGGGTACCGCGAGCGGGCCAGATGTAGCCGTTAAACTCTTGGGGGCGATCGGGGAGATACTGGTCACGCTCTTGCAGGGGCGGAATTTGAGGTTCCACACTCTGACCTGCGGGCAGTTGCAGCAGGCGGTTATAGCCTTGGCTGGGGATGGGGGCCGCTGCCACTACATCCGCCGCAGAGGCGATCATGTCTGGTTCAGACCCTTGGGAATTTTCAGTGACGGGTTTCCGCAGTTCCTGCTGACGTTGCCATTCCGGCGAAGCTTGCTCCCTTTGAATGGGGCTGGCATTGGTGACAGCAGGGGCTTGCACCGTCGGCCGCTCCGAAGCCTGGCGAGCCTGAGCCTGTTGGGCGCGGAACTCCTCACGCATTTGCATGATTTCTTCCTTGAGACGGTCAATACGACCGTCGCCGCTGTTGCTAGCGACTGGAGCCGCTAAAATCGGGGTGTTTTGGGCAATTTCTTGGGTGGGGACATCAGCGCGGACGCTGGCCACCGGTTGGGCAACCACTTCGGGGGTTGCTGGTTCAGCGGGAATGATCAGTTCTTGATTAATTTGTAAGGTGCGTGGGTCACGAATCCCATTGCTGGCCAGCAGGGCTTCCACAGAAACCTGATAACGTTCTGCAAGCTTACTGGGGGTTTCACCGGGTTGAACGGTGTGGACGAAGCCTGAGGTTTGAGGAGATGCAACCTGAGGAAGTTCAACCGATTTCGGTGTGGACTTGATAGCTTCTTCGACCACGGGATCGGCAGCTTCTAGGGTCGGTAGAACGAGGGCGGGTTCTGCGTCGGGGGTTGCTACCCTAGCAGCCACTTGGACGGCCTCATGTTCAACAACGGGATCAACGGCGATCGCTTCCGGCTCAGGTGTTGCTGTGGGAATAGCGATGGTTTGACCCACGGCGAGGATAGCTTCCTTTTCGATGTCATTGGTGGCAGCAATGACTTCAGTGGGGACATTGTAGGATTGGGAAAGGGCCCAAAGGGTTTCGCCATCCCGGATTTGATGTTCAATCAGAACGGGTTCTGCGGCGATCGCCTCATCTCCTTGACCGGCAAGAAGAACACCAGCGGTCGCACCCATGGACAGAGCAGCGATTCCTAGCATGGTTGCCCTAGCACGGCGAGCAGAGTCGCTAGAATTCACTTTCTTGGGGTTCGAGTCTTTCTTTTCCAACATTTCTCGTGAGCGAATTGAATGGGGAGGAACAGATTGGACGTTTTGTGTGAGTGAGCGTTTCAAAAACGACCTCCTGGACATTGGTAATGGTGTGAACCTTGACGACAACAGACTGTGTGAGGTCTGTTGAGGAATCTCACTGTCTCCCTGTGATAGTGATCACTGAATCTCGATCACAGGCATGACGTAGGTAAGATTACTCTGCTTTGCCCAAATAGACAAGAGACAAATTGAATTTGGAGGGAAGCAGTCGCCTGAACTGTAGATCAGTTCTTCAGTTGAGACGATTAAACCGGAAGGTTGTTCAAACCAATTGAAGTGTAATCTAAGCGAACTTTGTCTCAACCACAACCCCACCGCATCCGGGACAAAATGGCTTGTTGGTTAAATTTAGCATCCCTCAATGGGGTTTTAAAATTGCTGAAACCTTTGTCTGTCTTGGCTTTGGGTGATCAAACCTCCAGAGTTTTCCCCTGACGATTCACAAGTTTTCTCGCTTGTCACCCTGAGCAGAAGTTGATAGGAATTTCTTATCAAATTTCACAGATCTCGTAGCCTCAGTCACTAAACTGAGCGGATAATCGCTCTTTTATCAGTCTCGATTGTCCCCGCTGGGGATCAACTTTCGGCATCCGATCCCGCCAGTGGCCCCGGTAATTCTTGATTTCATCTCAATTCCTGAACATCTATTGAAGCCCCTCCATGGCGGTCGATGACCGTGGCATCAGCCCTAAGACTGGGGTTGATCGAGATCACAAAATGAAGGGGAAGGATCACCTCAGGGGCGATCGCCCCTGAATGCGATCCCCCTCGGAATAAACACCATTTAGGAATATATCCACCTAACGGGGTGGAACTTGGGGATAGCCCAACTGTCGCCGGCTTTCAAATAGCCCCACCGCCACACTTACAGATAGGTTTAAGCTCCGCACCGCTGGCTGCCCCATGGGAATATAGACTGTGGCATCACAGGCGGCCAGGACATCCGACGATAGCCCCTGGGTTTCACGGCCAAATAACAGCCAGTCCTGCTCCTGATATTCCCAGGCAAAGTGGCTAATGGTTCCGGACACGCTAAAGCCGATGCGTCGCCCGCCTTGGGACTCGCAAACACGATAAAATGCATTGATATCTTCATGGCAATGAAGTTTGACATGGGGCCAGTAGTCCAATCCTGCCCGTTTAAGGTGGCGATCGCTCAGTTCAAAGCCTAGGGGCTTAACCAAGTGTAGCTCTGTGTTTGTGGCGGCACAGGTGCGGGCAATATTACCGGTATTGGGGGGAATTTCGGGATGAACTAGAACGACCTTAGGCATTAATATTACTGAATTACGATGAATGGATTGTACTTTGACCCCAAAGGCTATCGATTCGTTTTCCTGATAGCCCGAGGGGAGTAGTGATTGATTAGTTTTTGTGAAGTATTGTAAAGAAGCAACGGAATCCCCTCAAACCCAGACTAATCAAGGGTTACGCCGCCATTTCAATACAAAGCTTGTCTTGCAGCTCTTGTTCTCCATGGGCCATTCTCTCGATCGCCCCTTGGAGAATTTGCGGAGGCATTAACCCCTGTTCGTACTGTTGTAGCCACTGTTGGGCCTCGTTGCCTTGGCTGAGAATTTTATGCAAGGGAGAAAGGAAACAGCCAAAACTATGGTGCTTGGCCACCGGCAACAGTTGGCTGTAGAGTTCTTCAATCCAAGCAGCGGCGGTTAGTTCCCGGCCATCCTGCCAATGGTGTACCGTTGCGCCGAGGCTATGGCGGGCGATGGCCTGTTCATTGGCGGCGGTGAGGGTGAGCATTTGATCGGGAGTTAAGTCGCTTTGGGTGAGGGGGTCAAGCTGGGGATCTTCGAGCATTTGGATCAGCCGCGCCTCCAAGAGCGCCACAATCGCCAATAGGGAGATGGGGTTACTCACCAGATCACAGATCCGCAATTCCAAACGGTTGAGGGTGTAGGGGCGGCGATCGCCATTGGGGCGCACTGAAACCCAGAGATGGCGGACATTTTGCATTGTCCCTAACACCAGTTGCTCCTCTGTCCATTGAATGAAATGCTGATGACTGCTAAACAGGGGAACATGGGCGGGGGTTTGGGGAAACACACGCCAGCGGCTAGAGTGGGAGCCGGTGGGCTGGCCATCTAAAAAGGGCGAAGAAGCACTTAAGGCCAAATATAAAGGCGCTTCAAGGCGAATCAACCGACAGGCCCGCATTAACTGTTCCGGATCAGCAATGCCAATGTTAATGTGGACGCTGGCCGTCACCACCGTCGTGTGATAGGTCTGCTCAATATAACTATGGTAGGGATTATCCGGGTCAGAGCGGAAAAAACGGGCGGTATCCCCCAGGCTTAGGGTACTCCCCGGCATTAACGTGTAGTCCCCCAAGGTTGCCAAATATTGCCGTAACCGTTGGCGGGGCCGCACCAAGGCACAGAGGAGGCGATCGTAGCCCGTGAAAGGGGCCGTCGTGTATTCCACATTACGGCTATCGGGTTCCCGGACAAACCCAGTCAGATCCCGCACAATCTGATCAGAAAGCCCCACAATCCTGCCGTCGGGATGGCCGGTATAGAGTTCAATTTCACAACCTTTTGAGAGCAGCACCTTCGGTTCTTTCCTCCATAGCGGGGATAAATAGCTACCTCTCCATTTTAAGGGTTAGATTCCCTCCTCTTGCCTTTTGACAAAGGGAATGGGGGCGATCGCCCGCAGGCCATCCCCGGCATCTCACCTAAAATAAAAACTGGTGCTCCTCAAGGGGAACAACGTCTCTGTTTTGTCAGCCTGGAACCTTCGAGGCAATCAGGCATTCAGAGAACCTACCACGAGGTGCTCACCACCCATCAATCTCTCCCATCCCCTCACTCCATAAAGATTGTGCGTGCTTTTTTTGCCTCTCTCCGTTCAACGCTGATCATCTTTGGTCTAGTTTGCAGTGGAACAGTCCTAGCCTATCCAGCCCAGGGAACGGAATCACTCCGGCTCCAAGCCGGCCCCATTGAGCGCACCGTCACCCTTGAAGATCTTGAACAGTTTGCCGCCACGGGGGAATTGCCGCCCACACTGCAAGACTTTGCCCCCCTGATCACCACAGAATTACAATCACTCCTCAATCAAAGCTTCGACATTGATCGCCACATTGCCGATCGCTTCCTGCAGGATCTACTTAAAACCCGTGATGGCCAAACCTTGATGGCGCAAATTCAACAGGCCATCCCCCACAGCAGTCGTCATGATCTTCAGTTCGCCATGTATGAAACCCTCAACGCGGCGGAAAAGATCACCCCCCTCACGATCCTGGCCCACTATCCCCAGGAAGAATTAACCATCGATCTGATTACGGCGGGTCGGTTAGCCCTGCAACTACGTCGGGCGGATCTCCACAGCCATATCCTCAGCCCAGTGTTAGCCCGGGAATTACGGGTGAAATCGAGCCGCAGCCCATGGCCACGCCCCAGTTTTGACCCCAGCCGACCAGGGCCCCACCCCGTGCGGCAGCGGAACCTGATTTTTCAAGATCGCAACCGCCAACGACGGATTTCTGTCGATATCTACCACAGTCACCATGCTCAAGGGCCGCTGATTGTCCTTTCCCATGGTTTTGCTGCAGATCGGCGGTTTATGGCCTACTTGGGGGAACATCTGGCTTCCTATGGTTTTACGGTGGTGGCCCTAGAGCATCCCGGTAGCAACATTGATCTATTGGCAAAAATTTCCCTGAATCGGGAACCGGGGGAAGTTTTACCGGCTCAGGAATTTATCGATCGCCCCCTGGATATTCAATTCCTCCTCAATGAAATTGAACGACGTAAGCCCAATTGGCCCCACAGTGGGGGGTTGTTTAATACGGATCAGGTGGTGGTGGTGGGCCATTCCTTGGGGGGGTATACGGCCCTGGCTTTAGCGGGGGGAGAGTTGGATTTGCCAGCGTTACGATCCTTTTGCCAAAAAAGTAGCCCCATTGGGCGATCGCCTGCGGATTGGTTGCAATGTTCGGCGGCGGAACTCCCCCACCGGACGTTAAATTTTCGCGATCGCCGCGTTATTCAAGCGGTAGCCCTTAACCCCGTCATTGGTCATCTTTTTGGCCCCGAGGGGATCAGCAAAGTGATGGCCCCGGTGATGATTTTTAGCCATAACCATGATGCCGTAGCGCCAATTTTGGAGCATCAACTCCTACCCTTTCGGGAGCTAACGGTCAATAAATCCCTGATTACGATCCTCGGGGCCACCCACATGAGCATCACCGATGAAAGCAACAGCAACAGCACCATGGCCCAAAGTACATTGGTGCGGGAGGTGATGGGGGCAGAGGCCGCACCAGTGCGGGCGTTAGTCCAGGGTTTAATTTTATCCCTTGTCCAGCAACATACCGCCAAGGCAGAGATTTACCGCCCCTTTCTGAGTGCGGCTTACGTGGAATCTCGCTCCACCCCTGAATTGACGATGCGGTTTACGCGGGAACTCCCCCCTGGGGTGAACCGCTGGGTGGAGGCGTTGGTGTTGCCGAGCCTCGTTCCCGATGCGACCCGCTCGGCTTGGTTCAATTTCAATCAGCGTTGGGTGGCCCTCCAGCACCGCCTGCGCCCCCCCCGCTCCTGTCGTGGCCAATTAAACCGAATTTTTAATCAACTCCTCAGCTAGGCGCCAAACCATGGTTAGCAAGCCATAGCCCAGGGTGGATCCTGGCAATTCTTGGGTTGCTCCCTTGGATTTCGAGGTGCGATCGCCTATACTCTTCGGTTTGTGGATGAATTGAGGGGATTATGGTGCGCTTGCTTCAGACCATCGCCGGCCTACGAGCCTATCTTGCCCAAGAGAGCCAGGGGAAAACCCTGGGTCTAGTGCCCACCATGGGGGCATTGCATCAGGGTCATGAGCGGCTCATCGAAACAGCCCGGGCTGAAAATGAGTTGGTGGTGGTGAGCATTTTTGTCAATCCCCTCCAGTTTGGCCCCCAGGAAGATTTAGATCGTTATCCCCAAAATTTAGAGGGGGATTGTGGGGTGTGCGATCGCCTCGGTGTTGATCTGGTGTTTGCCCCCTCCGCAGCAGAAATGGGGATCACCGCCAACCCCTTAGATCAACCGACGTTAATCCAGCCCCCCGCTGCCATGGTGGCGGGCCTCTGTGGTAAGCAGCGGCCGGGACATTTCCAGGGGGTGGCCACCATTGTTGTGCAACTGCTCAACCTCGTCCAACCGAGCCGCGCCTACTTTGGCCGCAAAGATGCCCAGCAGTTGGCGATGATTCGCCGCCTCGTGGCGGATCTGAAAATTCCCGTGGAGATCCGCCCCTGTGCCATTGTCCGGGAACCCTCCGGCCTGGCCTACAGTTCCCGCAATCAATACCTCACCCCCTCACAACGGGAGCAGGCCGCCCAACTGTGGCAAAGCCTCCAGGCAGCCCAAGCCGCCTTTAGCCAAGGGCAAACCCAGAGCCGCCCCCTCCTAGACCAGGTGCGGCGACGGTTAGAAGCCATTCCCGATGTGGTGGTGGATTATGTGGAACTGGTGGATCCGGGACAGTTAACCCCCCTAGATGAGATTGAGACGGCGGGGCTATTGGCGATCGCCGTCCGGTTTGGCTCCACCCGCCTCATTGATAACATCACGCTGCGGCAACGGCGGCCAATTATTGCCATCGATGGCCCCGCTGGTGTGGGGAAATCCACCGTCACCCAATGGTTTGCGAAAAACCTCAACCTCCTCTATCTCGATACTGGGGCCATGTACCGAGCCATCACCTGGCAGGTGTTAAACCTGGGGATTGATGTCAATGATGGGGTGGCGATCGCCGAGTTAGCCAGTG
>RECT01000052.1 GCA_007693875.1 Spirulina sp. DLM2.Bin59 | reverse complement strand
GGGGATTCTTGGCTCACCGAGTCCACTTACCTAGGATTCCTTGCGAAGTCCTACAACGCACCGAGAAAACCCCTTAAACCCCCACCCCCAAAACCCTTTAGCCAACCCTGGGGAATGGGGCGCGGTGCATTGTTGCTGATCCTATCCCCCAACCGAGGGCAAACCGCGCCAGCGCAGTAATCGCCTCCCGTCTCAATCTCCGGTACATTAAAAGAGACCCTAATCCTTTTCTAGCCAAGCCACCATGTTAGCGAAACGCATTCTCCCCTGTTTAGATGTGCAATCGGGCCGGGTTGTCAAAGGGGTTAACTTCGTCAACCTTCAAGATGCCGGCGATCCGGTGGAGTTAGCCCAGGTGTATAACGAAGCAGGGGCCGATGAATTGGTGTTTTTGGATATCACCGCCACCCATGAAGACCGGGATATTATCCTTGATGTGGTTTACCGCACCGCCGAACAGGTGTTTATTCCCCTCACCGTCGGGGGTGGGATTAGCTCCTTAGAGAAGATTAAAGAATTGTTGCGGGCCGGAGCCGATAAGGTGAGCATGAACTCCCCGGCGGTACGGAATCCCGATTTTATTAAGGCCGCCAGCGATCGCTTTGGATCCCAATGTATTGTGGTGGCCATCGATGCCAAACGCCGCACCGATCCCCACAATCCCGGTTGGGATGTCTATATCCGGGGTGGGCGGGAAAATACGGGGTTGGATGCCCTGACCTGGGCCAGGCAAGTGACAGAATATGGCGCAGGGGAAATTCTCCTCACCAGTATGGATGCCGATGGCACCCAGGCGGGGTACGATTTGGAGCTAACGCGCCAGGTGGCGGAAGCGGTGGAGGTGCCGGTAATTGCCTCTGGGGGAGCCGGGACGACCCAGCATATTTACGAGGCCTTTACGGAGGGTAAGGCCGAAGCCGCCCTTTTAGCATCTCTATTGCACTATGGCCAATTGACTGTTACAGAAATTAAAGATTATCTTCAGGAATGCCAGATCCCCGTACGGCGGTAGGGTTATCCCCTCTTGCCCCAGGCAATCTACCGCACCGTTCGTAATTTTCTGTATTAGAATGGAGTAGATTGTTACAAATCGTAAGATATGCTCATTCCTATTCTCATCTTTGATGTGGCCCTCGTTGCATGGTCACTTCACCTCATGCAGGAGGCTGTGCAGAAACAGGAATTTTCCCTCATGCTGGCGGGAACCCTTGTGTCGCTGTCGGCAGCGGCCCTCATGGTGGTCTATTTTTTGATGAATAACTGTCTGACCTATCTCACCAGTAGTCACTACCCCGGTTATTTGTGACGATCCCCTTGACAACCCCAAGTAACCTCTGGCATAATCAATAATGCTAAATAGGGGGTTATAGCTCAGTTGGTAGAGCACCTGCATGGCATGCAGGGGGTCAGCGGTTCGAATCCGCTTAGCTCCATTTTTAACTCAGGAAAGCCCGCCGCCCTTAAAGTGGTGGGTTTTTCTATTGGCTCATGGAGGGAAGAGAAGGAGCCACAAGGGGAGTGTGAAGAGGAGGGCAATGGAGCCAAGGGCGATCGCCGTCACCGCTAATTCTCGGTCTAAATCGTAGGCTTCTGAAAGTACCAATGTGGCAAAGGCCGGCGGCATGGCCATTTGTAACACGAGGGTCAGTTGTAACGCGCCGGTCATCCCCAGCAATCCTAAAATCATCCCTAAAACCAGGGGGACAATCACCATTTTGATCCCCAAAGCAGCGGCCACAGAACGACGATGACGGAGCGATCGCAATTGGCTCAAGCGCATCCCAATCAACACCAAAGAAAGGCTAATTACCCCCCACCCCACAACCCGCAGACTCGTTTCCACGGTGACGGGGAGGGGGAAATTGCGCACCCACAACCCTAAACCCAGGGCCCACCAAATCGGATTTTGCAACGCCTTCAACAGTTCAACATGGGGTAAAACCCTCGCCCGTTGAGGTTGGAAAGCCGCAACAATCAAACTGCCAAAGCCGTAGGCGCCAATGGTTGTGCCCAATAAATCGTAAAACAGCACCCAAGCAAAATATTGTTCCCCCAAAAGGGTGAGGATGATCGGATAACCCAGATAGCCGGTATTACCAAACATCGTGGCCAACATTAACGTTCCCGTCGATTGGCTTTGGGGCAGGGGTTGATACCGTGACCAGAGCCAGGTAAGGGCAGCCCCGGCCAACGTAGCAACCCAGGCAATCACAGGGGCAAGGGCGATCGCCCCCGATAGATCCGCCCCCCGCAGAAAAATCAGCACCCCCAGGGGAACCCCAATCCAAAACAGAAAATCGCCAATCCGTTGGGGCAGCGTCGGCGGCGAACAGCGCCCCAAAATATAGCCTAGGCCCACAACACCGAGGAGCTTACCGTAGAGAGTCGCCAGAGCGAGGGTAAATTCCATCCCTATCCCCATTGATCCAGGGGGAAGATCAACGGGGTGATCAATGCATAGATCTGCGGAGCCATGGCCTAGGCCTCCACCTTCAGCAACACTTCCCCTTGCATTAACCGCTCCGCTGCATCCAGCAAAACATCTTCAGTATAGGGCTTGGTGAAGTAGCCCTTTGCCCCCCGTTCAGCGGCGGCCAGTTGGTGCTTTTTCGCCCCCCGGGAGGTGAGCATGGCAATGGGGATATGGTGGAGACGACTATCGGCGGCCACATGATCCAACAGGGTTAACCCGTCCATTTTGGGCATTTCAATATCGCAAAAGGCGAGATCGGGGTTGAGGCCCCCCTGAAGTTTATCGAGAGCTTCCTTCCCATCGCGGGCCTGCTCCACTTCATAACCGGCTTTTTCAAAGGTCATGGAGAGGAGCGATCGCACCGTAATCGAATCATCAATAATCAGCACCCGGGGCTGACGATCCCCCCTAGCATACCTATCAAAAGGTTGTGACTGAGAAACTGGGGGATGAAAATCCGTCGTGGGTGGTTCCGGGAAAGCTTCCGTCTCCTCGGGCTCGAAATCAATCACCGTTGCTTGGGGGTCAAAGTCAATCATGGTTGCCTGGGGATCGACTTCTGCTGGAGCGGCTGCGGGTTCTGGTGTAACCGGTGTAATGGGTGCTGGGCGGGACTCCATGGGCTTCGTCGTTAACCCAGGACTACGGACACTATCCTTAAGCAACACCTCGCCCCGACGAATCCGATCTGCTGCCGCCAGCAGCTCCTGCTCCACATAGGGCTTCGTAAAGTAGCCACTGGCCCCCCGTTCGGCAGCTACCTTGCGATGGCGTTCCGCCCCTCGGGAGGTGAGCATCGCAATGGGAATCCGGTTCAGATCTTCATCACTATAGATTTGCCCCAGGAGTTCCAACCCATCAAGGCGGGGCATTTCAATATCGCAGAAAATCAGATCGGGCCGGAGGCCATTCCGGAGTTTATCCCAGGCCTCTTTGCCATCGCGGGCTTGCTCCACTTGGTACCCGGCTTTTTCAAAGGTCATGGAGAGGAGCGATCGCACCGTTACCGAGTCATCAATAATCAACACATGGACGGGAATGTGATCATCTGCGTTAGCGTACCCATCTGCGTTGTACCCATCCGCCATGATCGGCGTGGGGGTGGGTTCCGAAGTGGGGAGCGGAGCCGCCTTGGGTTTCCGCTCCCGTTGTTTACGGCTGCTGTTGTCCAGGAGAATTTCCCCCTGCATCATCCGTTCCGCTGCATCGAGCAAAATATCTTCTAAATAGGGCTTCGTGAAATAGCCACAGGCCCCCAACTCCGCCGCCACATTGCGATGGCGTTCTGCCCCCCGGGAGGTGAGCATCGCAATGGGAAGATCCCGTAACTCCTCATCATGGGAAAGGCGATCGAGGAGTTCTAGACCATCAACGCGGGGCATCTCAATGTCGCAGAAGACAATATCACAGGGCAGCCCAGAGCGCAGCTTATCCCAAGCATCCTGACCATCCCGAGCCTGCTCTACCCGATAGCCCGCCTTGCCAAACGTCATTGACAGCAATTCCCGCACCGTAATTGAGTCATCGACAATCAACACCGTCGGCTCAGACCGGACAATGGCCTCCTGCTCCTCCGGTAGGTTGTTCATGGTTTGCCAACTGGAGGTATCCCTGCGGAGCCGGCCTTGGGCCAGTTCGATTAATTCCAAGACATCGGCGATCGCCATAATTGTGCCATCCCCCCGCACCGTTGCCCCAGCAATCCCCGCCGGTTTCGGCACCGGCCCTTGTAATTGCTTAATCACAATTTCCTGCTCACCCAAAACCTGATCCACACCGACGGCAATATGGTTATCTGCCCCTCGCAGCACCACCACAGCAAGGACATTATCTTCCCGTTTATTACCATAGAAGCTGCCGCGACCAATGCGGCGATTATAGGTTAACAACGCCGAGAGATGATGATAGGGCAGGAGCATATCCCGGTATTGCACACAGGGCTGTCCTTGGGCATTGCGGCGCAGTTTGTGATGGGGAACATCGACCATATCTTCCACCCCATCTAAAGGGAAGGCAATGGGGGCATTTTCACTGACACAACAGAGGGCTTTACCGATACTCAACGTCAGGGGCAACCGGATCGTAAACGTTGTCCCCTTATTGAGCTTAGAATCAATCATCACGGTGCCGCGAATATCATGAATACTCGTACGCACCACATCCAAGCCCACACCGCGACCGGCAAAATTATCCGCCTGATCTTTGGTACTAAAACCGGGATGAAACAACAATTCAAACGTGGCCTGCTCATCGATCTGCGCAGCTTGACCCGGCGTTAATAGCCCCTTTTCAACGGCCTTTTGTTTGACGCGATGGGCATCAATCCCCGCTCCATCATCACTGACCGAAATGACCGTCTGGTTCCCCTGTTGTAAAGCACTCACTTTAATATGACCCGCTTGGGATTTCCCCGATGCGAGGCGAATTTCCGGCGGTTCAATGCCATGGGTGAGGGCATTATTAACGAGGTGGGTGAGGGGGTCAGAAAGATGCTCCAGCAGCATTTTATCGACGAGGGTTTCTTGACCTTCCAATTCTAAATTGGCCTGCTTATTCAGTTGGGGCGCAATCCGTTTCACCGCTAGGGGTAAGCGGCTGGCGGTGTTACCAAAGGGAACCATGCGGGATTTATTCAACCCTTCCTGAAGCTGGGAGGTTACTTGGCGTAAGGTTCGCGCCACCTGATCAATGTCATCCACCAGAAACTGAATGTCAGCGGTGGACTCCCGCACCCGGACAATCATTTCAATGGTTTCCTGGGCCAATTCATGGAATTTGGTAAAACTATCCATTTCCAGTTCATCGAATTCGCTAACCGTCTCTGAACTGGTTTGGGTTTGGGTGCTGTTGTTACTGCCAAAATCATTGTTACTCCCCTGTTTGGCGCGATATTCCCGCCGACTCCGTAACAGGGCATCTTCAAGGAGCGATCTCTCGTAGAGATCCTGCATCCGTCCCCCCACATCGTTAAGGTTCTGGACTTGGTGCATGAGGTTATCGAGGAATTGCCGTAGCCGCTCTTCATCTCCCTCTAAGCTATTGCGGTTGACCACCAATTCCCCCACCAGGTTATTGAGGTTATCCATCTGTTTGACAGGAACCTTGAGGGTGGCTTCGACGGTGGTGCGACTGCTGCGGGGCTTGGCAATGGGCCGCTGGGCGGGGATTAATTCCCCGGCTTTTTGTTGGGCTTCTTGAACAATGTTGATCAGATCATCCCATTCACCATTGGGAGCTGGGGCAACATCGGGGGGAGCCGGGTGATCTTCAAGGGCTGGGGCCATGGAGGGGACAGTGATGTCTTGGTCTAGTAAGGCTTCTAGGGCCACAAAGGAGGTGGCCAGGGTTAAATCCTTGGCATCCAGGGGCGATCGCTCCACCAACCCCAGTAATTCATCCCAGGGGGTATAGTAGCCCAGTTCCGACGGGGTTTCCGCCACGAGGGGTTGAGGGGGTTGCACCGCTGGCGGGGGTGCGGGTTCTGGCGGTGGGGCTGCCGCCGCTGTAAATAAGGCTTCTAGCTCATCAATTTCCGGGGTAGCCTCCGGTAAGGCGATCGCCTCTACCTCACTGGCCATCATCGCTTCCAAGGCGTCAATGGTGTTGTCATCCATGGCTTCCGTGGCTGCCGTTGGCTCGGCATCTTGACTGAACAACGCTTCAAGATCGTCTATGGATTGGGTATCACCATTGGTTTCATTGGTTTCGGGAGCCAGCCCAAAGAGATCACTAAAGTCGCTACTCGAATCGATCTTGGGTACCGCCATATCGGCAAAGAGATCATCAAAGGAAGCCGCTGCCCCCTCCTGGGGTGCAAACTCCAAATCAGACCCCTCCTCCGTTTCACCACTGAGAAAGGCTCCCAAATCATCAATCTCCGCTAAACTCAGGCCCTCCCCTTCTGCCCCGAGGACCTCATTGAGATCATCAAAACGGGTTGGGGGCGGTGAGGGGAGAGGAGCGGTAAAATCAGGATTTTCGCCACTGAGAAACGCAGTGAGATCATCCACATCAATTTCTTCATCTTCGGTGATCAGTTCATCGGCATTATCCCAAAAATTGCTGGGGGGCTGATGGCCACCGGCATGACCCTCCTCACCCGTTAAAGTGCCGAAGGGATCAAATTCGACATTATCTGGATTTTGGGGATCATCACCAAACATGGTGGTGGACTTGGCATCAAAATCCCCGAAGGCATCCTCGCCAATGGCTAAGAGATCGCCAAAATCATCGGCGGCCGCGGGAGGTTCAGGCACAGTAACCCCCGAACTGGGGGGGGTTAGATCAGGGTTCAATACGCCATGGGTTTCGGGATCATCAAAATCAGCAAAAAGGTCATTGAGATCTCGATCCAGTTCGTGATGGACAGTGCCACTCACAGCGGCTCCGGTGTAGCTGGGGGAACGGGATGGATCGATGGTTGCGGTGTTCCCGGCGGCACTGGCTTCAGGTTCAAAGGAAAAATCAGCCCCAAAGAGTTCTCCTTCTGAGCTGGAGGACGTGGGTGATGGTTGCGGTGAGGCGGATCGCCCCTCGCCATTGCCCTGACCAATGGCGAGTAAATCCTCACCGGAGGGGGGCAAAGGGGCAGCGGTTTCTGTGCCGATCTCCCAGTCTTCCTCCTCCCAACCGCTTTCCGTCCCAAAGAGATCATCAAGATCTTGGCTTAAATCCGGAGGATCACTGGGAGGG
>RECT01000053.1 GCA_007693875.1 Spirulina sp. DLM2.Bin59 | reverse complement strand
CATCCTGTACCTCCATTAATGTATGAGCCAAAATTGCCTCCTCTACGACTTTGGCAAATCTTGCCTTAATTGTATCGGGAATCCAGTTGTGCCCTTGATGGGTGTGGGGATGGTCTGCATGGCAATGCCATTGGCTGGGAAATCTTCCACCCCAATCACGGCCGCTCGATGCGGAGGGGATCCCCTAAAGGCTCATCGGGAATCCCTCCGATATCGGATTGCAGGGGAACAGAACCCCATTCTGCTGCTAGGGTTTGGAGAAAAATATCCTGTTGGGTGCGGTATTGGAGCAGATCGCCATTGTTATTGATCAGCGCGAACCACACCCAACCCCGATCGCGGGTGGGCAAAACCCCCGCCAACGTGCTCACACTGTTGAGCGTCCCCGTTTTTAATAACGTGCCATCGGGGAAATTGCGATCGCGCAACGTGCCAGCGCGATCGCGCCCCGCCACCGGAAACACATCGGCAATGCTGGCGCTCTGGGTCTTTAAATCCCGCTCCAGGGCGATCAACATCGCCACCGTTGCCCGGGGAGTAATGCGATTGGCCACCCCCAACCCAGAACCATTGATCAGTTGAATCTCCTGGGTCGGCACACCGGCCGTCACCGCCGCCAATTCTGCCACCGCATCAGCCCCGCCAGCGGCTTGGGCCAACACCTCCGACATGACGTTATTGCTATAAATATTCATCTGCTTAAGGATGTTGGCCAAATTCAAAGATTGATGGCGCAACAACAGTGTCGCAGTAGGAACCGGAGGACTCGTCACCACCGATCCCCGAATCGCGATCTGGGGTTTCGCCGTATCGGGGGGGAGGGCTGCGTGGAGGGACTGCACCTCCCCCGACCAACGACTCGGATCAAAGGCGGTGCGCAATAAGTTCCCCGCCACATTGGGATCGGTGCGGTAATTCATGTAAAAGGGGCCGACAATCACCAGATTCCCCGTCACCTCCCGAATACCGAGATCATTAAGGGCATTACCGAGGGCGATCGCCTCCTCCCAGACAAAAAACGGACTCCCCGACCCCTCAATGATTAGATCCCCTTGGAGCCGACCCTCCGCAATGGGGCCAGTGCCATAGATCAACGTCGGGAAGCGATAGCCCAAGCCCCATTTTTCCAACGCCGCCAAGGTGGTGGCGATTTTCGTCAGAGAAGCCGCCGATCGCAGCGTTGTCCCCTCATGGACAGCCAACCGGGTCAAATCCGCTTGCAGAAAAATCCCCTGATGATCCGGGCTAAACCCCCGTTGGCGCAAATTGCTCAAATACCGCTGCATCAACTCCTGGGCCGCCCCATCGGGTTCCGGGGGCGGGTTGAAAAAGGGAGCCGTATCCCAGGCTAAGGGCCGGTCAATTTGGGGTGGCTCACTGCCACAACTGACCCCCAGAGTTAAAGCCAAGCCGACCATGGCAGGCCAATTAAATTTGGCGATCGCACGACCCATAACCTCAATTCCTCAGAAAATACCAACGGCATCGAACCGTTCTGTATTCTAGTACCCGACGACGGAAATCACCCGACCATACCTGTAAAGCAGAACCTTACCCCACGAGAGATTCCCCTTTCCGCCTTCTGCCTTCACCCTTCTGCCTTCATCCTTCTACTCCGGCTCCCCCCGTCTTTTTTCGCCATAAGCTTGTGAGGAATCACATCGGGGGGTATGTTGTCAGAAGATGCCGCTCATAACTTGCGCTCCCGCAATGGATGAAGCCCATCACCAGATCGGAAATCTGGTAAAATCTTTACGATTTCTATCACACTGACCCATGGGATCATCGACACGGGAAAGAATTGCTGTTGACGCAATGGGAGGCGACCATGCCCCCGACGAAATTGTTGCGGGTTCCGTCCGGGCCGCAGAAGAGTTAGATGCGGAAATCCTCCTCGTGGGGAATCCTGAGCAAATTCAGGACTGCCTCGCTCGCCACGGCAAGTCGCCACGGATCGAAGTTGTTGCCGCTGAGGATGTGATCACGATGCACGACGAAGCCACCGGGGTCCGCCGAAAGCCCCAGGCTTCGATTAACGTCGCCATGGATCTAGTCAAAGCAAAGCGAGCAGACGCGGTATTTTCAGCGGGGCATTCTGGGGCGGTCATGGCGGCCGCCCTGTTGCGCTTAGGGCGGATCAAAGGCATTGACCGGCCCGCCATTGGCGCAATTTTCCCCACCTTAATGGCGGGAAAATCAGCCCTCATCCTTGACGTGGGGGCGAATGTGGACTGTCGCCCAAAATATTTGGAACAGTTCGGCCTCCTCGGTTCGGTCTATAGTCGCTGCGCCTTGGGGGTGGAAAATCCCAAAATTGGCCTGCTCAATATTGGCGAAGAATCCTCCAAAGGCAATGAATTGGCCCTCAAGGCCCATAAGCTGCTCAGTGAAAATAAAGCAATTAATTTTGTCGGCAATGCCGAAGGTCGTGATGTCCTGTCGGGACAGTTCGATGTGATTGTCTGTGATGGCTTTGTGGGCAATGTGCTGCTCAAATTCGCCGAGGCGATCGGCAATGTGCTGTTGCAAACCGTGCGGGAAGAACTGCCCTATGGCATCCGGGGCCAAATTGGTTCGGCGATTCTGCGCCCCAATTTAAAGCGGGTGGGGCAACGCATCGACCATGCGGAACATGGCGGCGGCCTCCTCCTCGGCGTGGAAGGGATTTGCATTATTGGCCATGGCAGTTCCCAAGCACCTTCGGTGTTTAATGCCATTCGCCTGGCCCAAGAAGCCACCCGTAATCAAGTGTTACAACGGATTCATGCCCACTACGGTCGGCATCTGGAGGAAGTTACCCGTGTTGATTCCGCCAGAGCTTAAGCCGTGGGGAGCACCCGACGGCGTAATGATGATTCCTGTCATGGAGGTTAGATTTTGAAAGAAGTTGGGGTAGGCGTGGCGATCACGGGTTGTGGTGCGGCAGTACCAAATGCAGTTCTCAGCAATGCCCAATTAAGTGCGGTGGTGGAGACATCCGATGAATGGATTCAGACCCGCACGGGAATGCGGGAACGACATATTCTCGCCCCTGGCGAAACCCTGAGCAGTTTGGCCACCCAGGCCGCAGCCCAGGCCCTAGCCATGGCAGGGGTTGCGCCGGAATCTCTTGATCTTTTAGTCCTGGCCACTTCCACCCCTGATGATCTCTTTGGCAGTGCGGGGAAGATTCAGCTTGACCTCGGGGCGACGCGGGCGGTGGCCTTTGACCTCACCGCTGCCTGTTCGGGGTTTGTGTTTGGGGTGGTGACGGCGGCGCAATTTCTCCGCACCGGCCAATATCAAACGGCGGTGGTGATTGGGGCTGATGCCCTTTCCCGCTGGGTGGATTGGTCCGATCGCGCCACCTGTGTTTTATTTGGCGATGGGGCGGGGGCGGTGGTGCTCCAAGCCGATGAACAGCAAGACCGTCTCCTGGGGTTTGAAATCTGTAGTGATGGCAAACTCAACCACACCCTCACCTTGCCCTTTGAGGGGGAATCCCGGCCCCTGTTGGCGGATTTGGCGGTGGGGGTGGGGGGTTATCAACCGATTACGATGAATGGCCGGGAAATTTACCGGTTTGCTGCCGCTAAAGTTCCCGATGTGGTTTCTAAGGCTTTATTCCGGGCCAACCTCACCGCCGATGCTGTGGATTGGCTGATTCTTCACCAAGCCAATCAACGGATCATCGATGCTGTGGCCCAACGCCTCAATATTCCCCCGGAGCGGGTGATTAGTAATATTGCCCAATACGGGAATACTTCCGCTGCTTCGATTCCCTTGGCCCTGGATGGGGCGGTGCGATCGGGCAAAATCCAACCCGGTGATGTGATTGCCACCGCCGGGTTTGGAGCGGGCTTGAGTTGGGGGGCAGCGATTTTTACCTGGGGTCGCGCCCAACCTTAGCCTCCCTAGGGACGGCTGCCTTGGGGTCTTAACCCGACCCCTATTTTCTGGGTGTATCTCAGGCGAGTATGCCCTCATCCCCCAGCCCCTTCTCCCAAGGAGGGAGAAGGGGAGTTTTTAACGTGGGATGCACCCTATTTTTTAATCTCCACTTTATCCAAAAACCGATGACAACAACTGCATGGATTTTCCCCGGTCAAGGTTCCCAAAAAGTGGGAATGTTGGCGGATTTGGCCACCGATGGCCCAACCCAAGCGCGTTTGGCCGCAGCGGAGCAGATTTTAGGCTGGTCTGTGATTGAAGCTTGTGAAGATGAGGCTAAACTGGCGGATACCCGTTACACCCAGCCCTGTTTGTATGCGATCGCCGCCCTCCTCTCCGATCGCCTCCGGGCCACCACAACCCCCGATTTTGTCGCCGGCCATAGTGTGGGGGAATATGTCGCCCTCTACGCAGCGAGAGTGTTTGATTTTGCCACAGGGCTGCAATTGGTGAAACAACGGGCTGAGTTGATGGCCCAAGCCGCAGGGGGGAAAATGATCGCCCTGATGGGGTTTGACCGAGCTGCGGTGGAGGAGGCGATCGCCTCCACCCCCGATGTAGTGTTGGCGAATGACAATAGTGAGGGTCAGATCGTCATTGCCGGAACCCCGACCGCAACGGAGGCGATCGTTGCCGCCGTCCCCTGTAAGCGAGCCATTTCCCTCGCCGTAGCCGGTGCGTTCCATTCCCCCTTTATGGCCGATGCCGATGCCCAATATCGCCCCATTTTGGAAGCTGTCGCCTTCCAAACCGCCCAAATCCCCGTCCTTTCCAACGTTGAACCCACCCCCGCTCTTGATGGGGCTGTTTTAAAAGAGCGGTTACTGGCTCAGATGGTGGGGTCTGTCCGGTGGCGGGAAATCATGGCCACCCTAGCGGCTCAAGGGGTCGATCACGTCACCGAAATCGGCCCCGGCAACGTCCTCACCGGCCTATTCAAACGTTCCCATAGTGGCATCAGCCGCCAAAACATCCAAACCATCGCCGCAATCCCTACCGCCACCACCCCGGGCTAAGACCCGCCCCCCGGGGAAAATCTAAAAGAAATCTGGTGGTTTTTTCGATTCTCGCAGATTTTCCCCCAAGCTAAAAGGTGAACCGTTGAACACTGGAGTGTGTTATGGCAAAAGTGGCAATCAATGGACTTGGTCGTATCGGCCGGGCCCTTTTTAAAGTCCTACAGGACACCCCAACCCTGGATCTCGTCGCCATTAACGATCTCGTTCCACCGGAAAACCTCGCCTATTTGCTCAACTACGATACGGTTTACGGTCGCTACAGCAAAACAGTTGGCAGTACGGCAGAGGGTTTGACCGTAGGTGGCCAAACCGTCAAAGTTTTTAGCGAGCGGGATCCCGCTGCTCTCCCTTGGGGGGATCTTGATATTGATATTGTGTTTGAATGCACCGGCTTTTTCATTAAAGAAGAAGACCTCGCCAAACACCTCACCGCCGGGGCCAAACGGGTGATCCTCTCTGCCCCCACCAAAAGCCCCAATGTGCCGATGGTGGTGCATGGCGTGGTGGAAGCGCCCAAAGATGCCAAAATCTTTTCCTGTGCCAGTTGTACCACCAACTGCATCACCCCCGTTGCGGAAATTATGGAGCGGCGCATTGGGGTAAGCAAGGCGGTGATGACGACAATCCATGCCTACACCGCCACCCAAGGCATTGTCGATCGCCCCGATCCGAAGGATTTCCGGCGCGGTCGGGCCGGTGCAGCTAACCTGGTTCCCGCCAGTACGGGGGCGGCGATCGCCACCACCAAAGTTCTCCCCCACTACGCCGGTAAATTCGACGGCGCAGCGGTGCGGGTTCCCATCCCCGTCGGCTCCATTTCTGACCTCACCTTTGTCACCCGTCGCGCCACCTCTGTCGAAGAACTCACCAGCATCTTCAAAGAAGAAGTGGCAGGCAAATATCAAGGCATCCTCGATGCCACGGAAGACCCCATCGTCTCCGCTGATATTGTCGGCGATGCCCATGCCTCGATCATCGACCTGGCCACAATCCAGGTGGTGGATGGGGATTTGGTCAAGGTGATGACCTGGTACGACAACGAATGGGGCTACACCAACCAAATGGTCAGGGAAGCCGTCCGCGTCATCTCTGCTTAGGTGATCATGGGTGTGGGGGCGAAAGGTTTTTCGCCCCTACCATTTAATAGAGGTAATTAGAGGCTTGGGCGGGATCGGGGGCGAAGGCCATCCAGAGGGGGAATTGTAACAGGGCGAGACTGATCATTTCTTCCGTTTCATCCATGATGATCAGCGGCAATCCTTCCGTTTCCACTAAACGCTCTGCTTTTTGGGCTAATACTTCGGGGGCTTCAAATAAAGCGACACCCCTTGTCGGGCCGTAGTCGCTGCGGGAAATGCCGAGACAATCCTGTAAACCCCTGCGCCATTCCCCGAGGCGTTCGGGGGTGTTGGCGAGGACGAGGACTTGGAGGCGATCGCCATAGATGCGTCGTAAAGCAGAGATGGCTGCCGAAGCCACCAAAATATTTTGTAACCGACTACCCAGGGAGCGGATTGTCCCCCGGCCCCCCTGTTTGAAAAACCAGGTTTGAACGCGATCGGCGTGGACGGGTTCAAAGGTGCGGCGCAGTTGCCAGGGGGGGCCGTAGTAGTCGGGCATCGTGCGGTATTGATCGAGGATGCTCGTGATTTGGCGGCGTTGGTCTTGGAATTGCTGCTTGGCAAATTCTGGACTAGAGGGCGCTGCGGGGGCGGCGCGAATTTCGGGGGCTGGGGCAGGGATGATCTGGGGTTCGGGGAGATCAATTTGCTCGGCGGCGGCGGCCAGATCCTGCAAACTGCCGATCAGGTAATTTTTAAACCCCTGGAGGCGGATGGCGATTTCTTCTGATGTGCCGGTGAAGGTTTTGCGGGTTTCAGCGGCGAGGCGATCGCGCCGCGCCTCCAATTTCGCCACCTCTGCGGTTAAGGCCTGCCGCTGTTTTGCCAATCGGCCCAAACTTTCATCCACCAAGGCGGTGATTAATTCCGGCAGATTCTTACCCTCATCGGCTAACCGAGCTTGGCGACGGGCTTCGAGATCTGCCACGGTTTCCTGAAGTTCTGCCACCTGGGCCTTCAGGGCTTCGGCTTGGGTGGTGAGTTCAGTTAATTGGGCTTGGGCGGTGGCAATCGCCTCCCCTTGGGCCGCTTCCCCCTGCTCCCCCTCACGATGGGCCACTAACTCCGAGGGGGATTCCTGCCCTGGGGGGGGTGGGGTTTCCTGGGGTTGG
>RECT01000284.1 GCA_007693875.1 Spirulina sp. DLM2.Bin59 | reverse complement strand
GAATCCTTGGGCTGTTGTTGTGGAACCGCTGCAATTTGCCTTTATGCGCGATGCTCTCCTGATGGGGGCGATTTTGGGGGTGCTCTGTGCCGTGACGGGGAGTTATCTGATTGTGCGGCAAATGAGTATGATCGGGGATGTCATTGCCCATTCTGTCGTGCCGGGGATATCCTTGGCGTTTTTTTGGGGGTGGGATCTCACCCTGGGGGCCTTTATCAGTGGGTTATTGAGCGCGATTCTCGTGGCTCTGATTGAACAGCGATCGCCCATCAAAGTGGATGCCGCTATGTCCCTCACCCTCACCAGCTTTTTTGCCTGCGGCATTCTCCTCATTGCCCGGCTCCGTACTAATCAAGTGGATCTCACCAAACTCCTGTTTGGGGATATTTTGGAAGTAACCCCGGGAGATGTCTGGCGCACGGCTTTGATTACCCTGGGGATCTTGCTCCTGGTTAAACTTTTGTATAAAGAACTGTTGTTTTATAGCTTTGACCCCCTTGGGGCTCAGGCCAGCGGCTTGCCGGTGCAATGGCTCTATGTGGGGTTGATCAGTGCCATTACCTTAACCATTGTGGCGACGATGCAGGTGGTGGGGGTGTTGTTGGTGACGGCCCTGTTGATTGGCCCGGCGATTACCGCCTATCTATGGGTGAAAGAACTCCACCAGATGATGATTTTGGGCGGAATTCTCGGCGCGTTGGCGACGGTGGGGGGGATGTATGCCAGCTATTATTTTGATCTGCCCTCCGGCCCGGCCATCGTCCTGGTGATCTTTGCGGCATTTCTGGTGGCTTTGTGCTTCAGTCCTCGTCAGGGTTTGTTAACGAAGCACTGGCAACGGGGCAACCCGCCACAACGGTGAAATCAAGAATTTGCGATCATCCCCAACAGAGCAAGCTATAATCGCCACAGACTCCTATTTTGTTTTCGGATTCAATTTTGTGATTGCCATTTACCCCGGCAGCTTTGACCCCATCACCCTCGGACACCTAGATATCATTGAGCGCGGTAGTCGTCTCTTTGACAAGATTATTGTCGGTGTCCTCTATAACCCCAGTAAGTCGCCTTTGTTCGATGTCCCCCACCGGATTTCGCAGATTAAGGCCTGCACCGGCCATTTACCCAATGTGGCGATCGACAGTTTTACCGGTCTGACGGTGGACTATGCTCGCCTCCAGGGGGCAGGGGCTTTACTGCGAGGGCTGCGGGTGTTGTCGGATTTTGAAAAAGAGTTACAGATGGCCCACACGAATAAAACTCTCTGTGATCAGTTAGAAACTATTTTTTTAGCCACATCCACAGAGTATAGTTTTCTCAGTAGTAGTGTGGTGAAAGAGATCGCCCAGTTTGGTGGTATGGTTGATCACCTTGTTCCTGTCAATGTTGCCCAAGATATCTACAGATGCTTCAACAAGACTCCCCCCGCAGCGACACCGAATATAACCCCATGACTGCATCGGCTCCCGCGACGGAGGCTCATCCCCTTGGCTATGATATCCAAGCGGAGTTGAATCGTTTGGAAGAACTGATCTTAGACAATAAGCGCCTGCCCTTCACCCGTAAAACCCTGGTGGATGAGGAGCAGTTGCTGGATCATCTGGATGTGATCCGTTTAAATTTGCCGGCAGCCTTTGAACAGGCGATCGCCATCATCCAACAAAAGGAAGATATTCTCCTCCAGGCGGAGGAATACGCCCAAAGCATTATCGAAGCGGCCCAACGCCAGGCGGCCCAACTCCTCGATGATAATGGCCTCGTACGCCAAGCGGAGGCGGAGGCATCCCAAATTCGTCAGCAAATCCAACGGGAATACGAGGACATCAAGCAGCAAACCGTGGCGGAAATTGAGCAGATGCGGATCCAGGCCATGCAGGAATTGGAGCAGATGCGTCAGGATGTGCTTTATGAATGTGATGATATTCAGGACGGAGCGGATGATTATGCCGAAGCGGTTTTAACGCGGTTGGAATCCCAACTCACGGATATGCTGCGGGTGGTGCGCAATGGCCGTCAACAACTCCAGGCGGAAATGGCGGAGGGAGAACCCCCGCATCTGGGGCAAGTTTAATCAGAGTGATACCAAGGCAGGTAGGGCATGGCACAGGCACACCGACGGGATCAACGGCAGAAGGCTGCTGGTGAGCAGTATATTTCCCTTTCCGATTTAATGGCGGTGCTTTCTGGTGTTGCCCAGGACTCGAAGCCGCATGGGGAGTCTTCCCCGCGATCGTCTCCCCCATTATCTGCACTGAAGCCGAATCCCTCACGGCCCAATAATTTAGTCCCCCTACCGCGATCGCAGCCCAAAACGCCCCTACAATCCTCCGAACACCCTGGGGCATCTAGCCTGCTCCAACACCCCGGCATGCCGGAAAAAACCCTGGAGGATCTTTCCCAAGACCTTTGGGAAATGAAACTGGTTTCCCTGTCGGATTCTGACTATTACAATCGGGAAATTAATCTCCTCAAGCGACGACTCTGGTGGGTAACGGGTCTTGCTGTGGGCATCATTGGCCTGTTGGTGGCGGGGCTGGGGTGGATGGCGATGAACTTAAAGGAAGCCCAGATGGCGACGGCTCGGTATGAAGATGCGATCGCCACTAACCAGCGTCGCCTTGAGCAGCTAGAGGCGGAAACCCTCACGGATCTGGAAAGCCGCCTTGACCAGTTTCAAGCCGAAATTCCCAAGGATTTGGCGGAGGATATCACCACCTCTCGTAAAGATCTTGAATTGCTCAAACTACAGGTGAGCGATCTGGAAAACACCGTTAACTCCCATGATAAGGCGCTCTCTGTGTTGGTGAGTGCGATGCAAGGGTTAGTGGGCAAACGGGAATAGAGGCGATCGCCCCTAAAACAGCTCCGGATCTAAGGGCGGGTCAATCCGCTTGCGGAGAATTAAACAATTGTAGTCTGGTGTGGGACGGATGTATTGATACTCATCCGTGAGGTTGTGGATCCACCGCAGGCCCCGTCCCCCCTCCTTCGTGAGGTCGTCTTCCTGTTTGAGCACTTCGGCAATTTTCCCCTGGAGATCAAAGGGTTGGCCTTGATCCCAAATCCGCATTTCTAAATAGCTGGGAAACAGCGTAAAGCCCAAGGGGATGGGAGTTTGAACCGGTAGATCCCTATGGGCGTAGCGCACCACGTTCGTAAACCACTCGACAAGAGCGGTTTGCGATTGCCAATAGACCATGGCAGAAAGACGAGTCGCCGCGAACCGCTCAAAGCGATCGAGCAGCTTCTCTACTTCAGCGAGGTCACTTAGTAGGCGAAAATGCATCTGTTGAATGGGTCGTTCTTGCCTCACCAAACTCATTACAAGCTAGACAGCACCGCTTTTTTTGTTAAATACAATCAAGATTGTTCGGAAAATGAGCTTGACATCATACCACAGGCTCCAATGGGCTTGGTAACGGAGATCGAGCTTAATCACATCCTCAAAATTACGAACACTGGATCGGCCATTGACCTGCCATTCTCCTGTCATCCCTGGCTTAACGTCCAACCGTTGCCATTCGGGAATCTGATAGGTTTCCACCTCCTCCGGTGTGGGGGGACGGGTTCCCACTAAGCTCATTTCTCCTTTCAAAACATTCCAGAATTGAGGGAGTTCATCTAAACTAGTACGACGCAGGAAGCGACCCACCGCCGTCACCCTGGGATCGTTATCATTTTTGAAAAATGCGCCACTGGCTTGGTTTTGCACTTGGTTTTTGAGGTGTTCCGCATCACTACACATGGAGCGAAATTTCCAAATTTGGAAGCGCCGCCCCATCCAACCACAACGGGTTTGGCCAAAGAAAATGGGCCCGGGGCTGTCTCGTTTAATGGCGATCGCAATCGGCACAAAGAGAATCGCCGTAATCCCCAACCCCACTAAACTGCCCACAATATCGAGGGAACGCTTCAACCAAGAACGAACCGAAGGGTGAGTTTCCGGCGGTCGGACATTGGCAAGAATCGGTTCTGTCGCTTCGTTAGTGGTGCGCTCAATGGTCAAGACCTGATCGAGGCTGGTCATCGAGAGCACTGCCATCACTGGCGGCCGAACATTGCGCAACATCAGTTGCATGTCCTGCTCCTTGGTGAACTTTAAATTACTCACCAAGGCACCCACGCCACTGCTATCCATGAACTGGGTTTCCGCAAAATCGAGAATGATTAGCCCCCGGGGCCTCACCTCCTGTAACAGTCTTTGATAGGCCGTCTTAAATTCAACAGCTTCTAGAACACTGAGGCGGGGTGGTATATAGACAACTGGTGTATTGTTCGTGAAGACAACTGTGAAATTATCTCCGGGTGGATTACTCACCATCAGTTCCCCAAAATATGGCTTGCGATTGTGATCACGATCTTGATACGCCCCAACCGGGGGCAACCTCCGGACTGCAAAGTATCATGTTCCCAAAAATACCGGTAGTTGGGAGACTGGCTATGGCTGATGGCTATCCATGAGCCACAGCACTACAATACTGAACAGCATCCCTGACGATGATAGGACTAAACACCCCAATTCTAAATCATTGTTTCGCGAAGGGAGAAAACATGGCCGGGCAAGTCGCTCTAGTTACCGGCATTGAGCCGAGCATTGGCTTCTACAAAGCCTTTGCGGAGTTCGATCATGGCTTGAATCATGTTGTTTTCAAGCTGATCCAAGAGTTGGGGG
The DNA here is from genome assembly GCA_007693875.1 of Spirulina sp. DLM2.Bin59. Taxonomy (GTDB): domain Bacteria; phylum Cyanobacteriota; class Cyanobacteriia; order Cyanobacteriales; family Spirulinaceae; genus Spirulina. Next base: position 2,557 of record RECT01000284.1, on the reverse strand, counting down.
TTACTTTGCACCTGATCGTAGTCTTCCTTAATATTCTGCAAACGTTGCAGGTAGTCCTGGGCCTGGGCCCGTTCCTCGGTGCTGAGACTGCCGCTATTAATTTGACCTTGAACTTGGTTAATTTCAGTGGTGAGTTCGGTGGCTCGCTCTCGACTGGCCACTAATTCCGAGAGCAAGATGCGGCGCTGTAGCAACTGGATGGGGCGGAGCATACCGCTGTAATAGCGCCCTACAAAATCAAATTGCTGTAGGGCTAGGTCTGCCTGCTCATTGCGTCCAAGGGCATTGAGGGCTTTGACTTTGCCGTACCAGGGGATCGCATCCTCTTTGTTAATGGCGATCGCTCGATCACAGGCTTGGAGGGCCGCTTGGGCATTACTCGTGGTTAAACATTGTTCCGCAACACGGGTAAACTCATCGGTGGTTTGAGCCTGGGCGGTCGCCATCCCCCAGGAAAAACTCGACAAACCAACAATGATCATCGTGGCGATCGCCATTAACCAAACTTGAAAACGTTTCATCAAAAAAATTTTTAGGCTGGGATTGCCCTCCCATTATAGGACTTTCCTGCGATCGCCTCCCCAATGGGGGGAATCTTACCAAAACCCTCGGCGGCCATGGGGAAGAACCGTAGACCAATTGGTTTTAGCCACATTTAACTGTTCTTCACTAATCTTGGCGTTACTGAGGTTAGCGCCACAAAGATTTGCCCCCTTCAGATTCGCCTGACTTAAATTGGCATGGCTCAAATCCGCCCCCCGCAGATCCGCCCCCTCCAAATCCGCCCCTACTAAATAGGCCCGGCCCAAATTAGCATCCCGCAGATTGGCCCCCGCCAAACTGGCACGGCCAAAATCCGTCCCCGCTAAATTGGCTTTCTGTAAATTAACCTTCCGCAGCTTAGACTGATGAAAAATACTGCCTTCTAGATTGGCTTCCGTCAGTTGCAACTGGCTCAAATTCTGTTGCGCAAAATCCCGTCGCCCCTTGACATAGGAGTTCAACACAGTGTCCACATCCAAACGGCTGGGGACTTTGCGGCGGCTGCCGGGGTTGCCACTGGCAGAATCCGGCAAACGACTCGGTGTTGTCCTTGCCGCTGGCCTCGCCTGCTGATGTCCATAGCTGGCGGCTCCTCCCATCCGCGATTTTCCCGGTGTTCCCCCTTGACGGCGGGCCCGTTTCTCTCGCAACCGCAGAGCCAAACGCTCTGTGGCGGACATGTTGGCGGATTCGGGAAGCTCATCAATGGAGTTGGCCAGCCCACCATCGTTATTGTTGTTATTGGGGGCTGTGACCAAGGATTTCGCCAAATCATCCATGTAAGGCTCCATGTCCAAGGCATTGAGCACCTCTGTGGCGTTTTGGTAGCGATGCCGGACGGAAACCTCCAGCATTTTCTTCAAAACATTGGCAAAGTTGTCGGAAATATCCACATCCTTCCGCCAGAGCATTTCGCCGGTGCGCTGGTCATAGTCGAGATCCTTCGGCGATTTACCCGTGAGTAAATAAATACAGGTGACACCAATGGCATAAATATCACTGGCAAACACAGGACGGAGAGCCATTTGTTCTGGGGGCGCAAAGCCTGGTGTCCCAATGGCAAAGGAGGTGAGGGCTGTTTGATCGGAACTGTTGGCAGCGGATTGGGGATTAACTTGATTTTTAACCGCCCCAAAATCAATTAAGACCAATTTCTTATCCTGTTCCCGTCGAATTAAGTTGGCGGGTTTAATGTCACGGTGAATAACTTTGCTTCCGTGAATATACTGAATCATCGGGAGGATTTCGCTGAGGAACTGACGCACGCCCGCTTCAATAATGGGGCCGTTGCGTTTGATTTCCTGTTGCAGATTTAACCCCTTGACATATTCTTGAACCAGATAAAAATCGTGGTTGTATTCAAAATAATCGAGCAGACGGGGTACTTGGGGATGATTACCGATTTTGCCTAAGGTTTCCGCTTCCCGTTCAAATAGCTCTTTGGCCATTTGAAACACTTGAGGATCATTGCTGGAGGGGCGGAGTTGTTTAATTACACAGAGGGGATGGCCGGGCAAACCTTGATCTGATGCTAAAAATGTCATGCCAAAACCCCCCTGCCCCAGGGATTTCACCCCGAGGTAGCGATCGCGCATCAACATTTTAGAACCGCAAGTCTGGCAAACTTCAACCTGATCAGGGTTCTTGGGTTGGGCGCAGGCAGGGTTGAGGCAGTAACTCATGCAGCGTTTTTAAAGACAGTAGCGTGATTGAGAATTATCGGTTTGGGGTGGGGGTGATCCCCCTCAGTGCGATCATCTACCCTCCGCTTTCAGGCACCATGGCCCTCGGTTCTCACTCTTCCCTAGCATATCCTACTTTTTCTCGAAATCTTGTGATCACGGCCCGGGTCAAGGGTCAGTCAATTAACTTTTTTCAAGAAAAATCAAGGCAGTTCCGCCAACTCCCCCAATTGTTAAATACTTTTACAAAGGGGGTTACTTGCCAATCTTCTGGACGATGGAGGTTAGCGGACTCGAACCGCTGACATCCTGCTTGCAAAGCAGGCGCTCTA
>RECT01000170.1 GCA_007693875.1 Spirulina sp. DLM2.Bin59 | reverse complement strand
AACCCAGTTAAACAGGTATAGATTAGGCATTTTAGGGCTAAATGAATGCGGCGCAGGAGGCGATCGCTCACCTCCGAACGGGTGCGAAACTCCAATTCCCCCTGATTCACCCGGCTTTCTAAGAGGGCGATCGCCTGCTCTGCACTGCTGGGTTTTGTGAGTTGATACTGCACAAAGGAGCGAGCTTGTTTAGCTAACTTCCGCAGCAAATTCCCCTTATCGACATTTTGGGTGAGGTTGGTAATAAAGGGCTTACTAGCGGCCAGTAAATTATATTGCGGGTTGAGATTGCGAGCAATGCCGTCCAGGGTAGAAACGGATTTCACAATAAACATCATCTGGGCCGGCAGTCGGAAAGGTTGCTGCTCAAACAACACATAAACCTCATCACTCATTTCCTGAAAGGCCCGCAAATCCACCGGCTTCTCCCGGAACCGATCCAGGACAAAACTCACCACCCGCCGCACCGGAGTCATATCCTGCATCGGCTCCAACAACCCCATATACATCAAACTATCCACGACGGCGTTGGTATCCTTCCGCAACACCCCAAAGAAGGTATTAATCATCTGGTCTTTGGCCAGGGCCTTCACCTCCGTCATCGTGCCAAAATCATAGAAAATCAGCCGACCATCGCGGCGTACCGCCATATTGCCCGGATGGGGATCCGATTGAAAAAAGCCATCTTCCAATAACTGTTTTAAATAGCAAGAAACCCCCAATTGAATAATATGATTGGGATCAATTTGGCAATCTTCAATGGTGCGGCGATCGTCAATTTTAATGCCGGGCAAATATTCAAGGGTGAGCACCTTTTTCGAGGTATAACGCCAATAAACCTGAGGGACTAAAATATGATGATAATTCTTAAAGTTGTTTTGGAACCGCTCGGCGTTGCGGCCCTCATGCATATAGTCAATTTCCTGATACAGTAGCCCAAAAAATTCATGATAAAGGGCTTCCAGTTCGTATTTCCGCGCCCCCGGCACATATTGATTCAACAGCCGCACAACGCGATGAAGCACCTCAATATCAAGGTTAAACAATGCCTCCAACCCCGGCCGCTGCACCTTCACCACCACCTCCTCACCGCTGTAGAGTTTGGCGCGGTGAACTTGGCCCAAACTGGCGGCGGCGAGGGGAAAAGGATCAAACTCTTCAAACAAATTTTGCACCGATCCCCCCAATTCCGCCTCAATCACCGCCATCGCCTCCGCCGTCCCAAAGGGGGGAACGCGGTCTTGGAGTTCGCTGAGGGCTTCGATGTATTCGAGGGGGATGAGGTCGGAGCGGGTGGAGAGGGCTTGGCCCAGCTTAATAAACGTCGGCCCCAGTTCCAGTAGTTGACGCACCAACCATTGAGCGCGGCGACGGCGTTGGCGTTGGCCATTACCCCGGAGCCTGTCGCCCCCCAGTTGGATCAAAAATCGAGTGGCGACTCCAAAAATATCCAGTTGACGGGTGAGGGGGGAGTATTTTTTACGTTGCCAACGAGGGGCTTTCATGGCGGGGCGGGATGCAGAGAAGAAATTGAGTCCAAACCAAAGGACTGCAATTCTCTAGACTACAGGGAAATTTGCGCCCTGGGCGATCGAGATTGGTAGGTTATCCCCGTAGCCCCCTCTGGCCAGCGTCCAATCGGGATTCTAAGTAGATTGAGGGGAGGATGATCGACCAGGATCGGGAAATCCCTTGAATGGGTGTGGCAATGTGGAACAATGGAACCGTTAATTCTACTCCGGTTGCAGTGACAAAAATGATGAATTTTGATTGGCTCAATGATTGGCTCGGTCGCCATCCCGAACAAGTTAAGGCGCGGGTGGAAATCTACACCTGGCAAACCTGTCCCTATTGCATCGCGGCGAAGGCCCTACTGTTGTGGAAAGGGGTTAATTTTCAAGAATACAAAATTGATGGCGATGCCGCTGCCCGTGATCAAATGGCGCAACGGGCCAACGGTCGCCGCTCTGTGCCGCAAATTTTCATTAACGATGAACATATTGGCGGGTCTGATGACCTCTATGCCTTGAATGAAAAGGGTTTGCTGGATAGCCGCTTAAGCCAGGCCGCCTAATCCCTTTCAGGATCGGCAATGGTTTAATTGTGGGGGAGCTTGCGGATCGAGTACCCTCGACCTTCCAGTAGTTGATAGTTTTCTGCCCCCATTTGGGCTGAAAACTCTGCTTCTGTGGCATCAACGAGGTCTTGGGGTACGGATTTCCAAAGGGGATAACTCTCCCAATGGACAATGACCACCACTTCATCCGGGGATTCCCCCAACCAAACTTCTTTGCCTAGGTAGCCGGGGGCAGTGGCGATCGCCCCATCCCAAATCTCCTGATCCAATTGAATGAATTTCTCCCGAAGTTCCGGGTTGACCCGAAAACGCAACCATTCGTTAATCATAAAAACATACTGAACTGCTAGAGCATTCTTATTGTGCCATTGTTGAGGGGCCGGGTTGCCGTTGCCAGCAGCGGATCGTCCGATCCCAACTGCTGCTATAGAGCTTGTCGCCTTGGGGGTTGAAGGCGAGGCCGGAGATGGTGTCTTGATGGCCGGTGAGGGTGGCGGTCGCCGCTTCATCTTCGCCGTTTTGGATCGCCGCCATGGCTAAATCGTAGTAAAAGCGGGGATCAAGGGGTTGGGTGGAAACGGTGGTGGGGCGGGCCGGTTGAGGGGGGGGCGGTGCGTCTCCCTGGGCTTTGATCCATGCGTAGGCAGCGTTAATCTCCTGAAACCGGCTGGCCGCAGTTTGTTGTTGAGCGGGATCAGTACTAAAGCGATCGGGATGCCATTGTTTGGCTAAACGACGGTAGGCCTGTTTCACCTCCGCTGCCGTGGCATTGGGATGCAAGCCCAAAATACGATAATGCAATTCTCTTGTACCCATGAAGCTGAAAAAGACGGACTGCCTTCGATTTTAAGCCAGGGTTTAGGGGAACATTGGCAAAAACAGCGTCACGAAATAGTAGACGAAAGGCGCGGTAAACACATAACTATCGGTGCGATCGAGAATGCCCCCATGGCCGGGAATCAGTTGGCTGGAGTCCTTCATGCCCGCATCCCGTTTCATCATCGATTCCGTCAGATCCCCCGCCAAGCTGACACAACCAATCAACAGACCAAGAATCACACCACTGACCGCCCAACTGTGCCAATGGAGGCCCCAAGCTCCCCCTAACCCGACGAGGGTACTGCCGAGAATGCCAAACACGGCCCCTTCAACGGTTTTCTTGGGACTAATGGGGGAAAGTTTGGTGCGGCCGAAAAATTTGCCCATCAAGTATGCACCAATATCCGCCGCCCAAATGCAGGCAAAGGCTAAAACGGTAATGGCCAAGGCGGGGGAAAGGAGATGGGGATGGGTGGCCAGTTCCCACCAGGAGGGCTGGGCCAGTTGGAGAGCGGGGGTATGATCCGGGTCAGCGGCAATGAGAATGCCGGCGGGAAAATCTAGCCCCACCCGCAACCGGATCCAATAGGTGGGGAGCCAACCACCGTAAAACAGGCCGAGAATGGAGGTGGCCATATCGGCGATGGTGGCAATTTTCGGCTGAAACAGGAGGTAGCAAAAGATCAGGATGCCGCTAATGGGGGAAAAGGCATCGGTAAAGGCGGGGGCGATGGTGGCAATAATCAGCAGCAATTGGGATAACACGAGGGTGGTTTTGGCGGCTGGCTCAATGCCTTTGGCCCGCACCAAGTTAAAGTATTCTCGCTGGCCGAGGTAGACAATCACCATGAAACCAGCGGTAAAATACCAACCACCCGCCAAAATCATCGTAAAGGCGGCACCAAGCGCCACAATTGCACTCACGACACGGGACCAAGGCATAGGACAGTTTGGGGCTAAATGGAAGAATTAGGTTAAAGGAATCTTATCAGAACTTTAAGGCGTGGAAGGCTTAAAACTTTAAGTAATACATTAATTGTGCAATTAACTCGGGGTTGAGGCGGAGGCGTTGTTGCAGATCCGCCAGGCTTTGATAGGGGCCATGGGCGGTGCGATCGCCCACCAATTGGGCAATTAAAGCGGCGTTTAAAACGGGAATTGCCGCCAGTTGTGCGGGGGTGGCGGTGTTGGCGTTGAGTTGGATCGGGGCCACCACACTGGCGGGATCCTGGTAGGTGAAGCGCAGCAGGGGGGCGTAGGGGGCCAATCTTGCTAAGGGGAGGGCGAGGGCGGCCGCCAGATCCTCTAAACAGAGAAATTGCACCCCATTGCTGGTGAGGGCAACGAGGGCGCGGGCTTGGTGGATGGAAATTTCTGGGAGCCGGAGCCAATCGTCAACGGTGGCGCTGTTGGCATCGAGGGTCAACCCCAGTTCAGCGGCGATCGCCACCTCCAAGGGCGATCGCAACCGGCCATAGGGGTTCTGGGCCAAACGAGCGCGAATCGCCCGCTGTTGGGGGGTGAGGCTTTGGCCCAACTGTTGTAATTGTTGCCACCACTGTGCCATGGGGGTTAGGAGCGTTGAAAGCGGAGGATTTCGATGGATTGGGCGGTGAGGAAAATGCCGAGGAAAATATAGCTGGCAAAGACAAATAAACTACTACTGTCAAAAATCCCCTGGACGTAGTTTTCATAATGTTTAATCAAAGAAATCTGGGCGATCGCCCCCTCAAAGGGTTGCCCCAACTGCCGCCCCACTAAATCCATAATCGCCAACAACAACACCACCACAAACGTGAGGATCGCCGCAATGATATTGCTGTGGGTGAGGGAGGACAGAAACATCCCCAAGGACAGCAACGCCGCCGCCAGGAGGATTAACCCCAAATGGGCCAACAGCGGCACAGCGGGCGGCACAGGGGGATCCGCCGCCGCAAAGGCCACCAATTCTAAAATCAACATCGGGATCAGGAGGGTGATGTAAAACATCAACACCCCCAATAATTTCCCCAGGGCCACGACCCAGTTGGTGAGGGGGGAGGTGGCGAGGAGTTCTAAGGTGCCGTTTTTTCGTTCTTCAGCGTAGAGACCCATGGAGAGCAGGGGAACCACAAAGGAGGTGAGGGAACCGATAATCCCCAAATATCGCAAGAGAAAAATATAGGCCACATCTACCGGGGGCATGGGGATTCCCGACTGCTCCCCGATGGCCACCTCCTGAATAATGCCATTGGGACTGAGGAGCAAATAGACAAACACAATCCCCGACAGCAACCAAAACAATCCCCCCACCACATAGGCCAAAGGGGAGAGGAAATAACTTTGCAGTTCTTTGCGGAAGATGGCGAAAAGATTAGCCAGTAACGTCATGGGTCTACGATCAGTTCAGGATCATCAGCATCAGCTTTATCAATGGCCGTGTCCGCAATGGGGAGCGGCTCTTCCTCCGTGGTCAGTTCCAAGAACACATCCTCTAGGGTGGCACGGGTGCGGCGCATTTCATGGAGTTGGCAACCGGATTTAATGATTGCATTGGCGATCGCACTCCCCGGCTCCGTTTCCCCGTGACAGGTAATCTGTAAACGGGTATGGGCAGAATCGGGAATCTCCTCCACCGTCACCTCCCGCACCCCGGAAATGGCCATCAGTTTTTGGGTGAGTAATTGGCTCATCCCCCCCACTTCCACGGCATAGCCCAGGCGGCCAATTAACTCCTCCATGAGTGTATCGGGGGCATCGGTGGCGACAATCTTACCATGGTTGATAATGGCAACGCGATCGCAGGTCATGCTCACTTCCGGCAGGATATGGGTAGAAAGAATGATCGTATGATTGCCCGCTAAACCCTTAATGAGCTTCCGCACCTCCATAATTTGGCGGGGATCCAGGCCCACCGTCGGCTCATCGAGAATAATCACCGGGGGATTGTGGACAATGGCCTGGGCTAAACCCACCCGTTGACGAAACCCCTTAGAAAGGCGGCCGATCAACGTTTGGGTTTCCGTTTCGAGGCTGCATTGTTGAATGGCGAGATCCACCCGTTGGCGGCGATCGCCCGCACTCACCCCCTTAATTTGGGCCACAAAATGGAGATAACCCAACACCGTCATTTCGTTATACAGGGGGGGATTTTCCGGTAAATAGCCAATGCGTTGGCGCACCGCCATGGATTGGGTATGGACATCGTAGCCCGCCACCCGTGCCGTGCCAGAACTCGCCGGCAGATACCCCGACAGAATCCGCATCGTCGTCGTTTTCCCCGCCCCATTGGGCCCTAAAAACCCTAAAATTTCCCCCGGCTCCACCGTGAAAAACACATCCTCAATGGCGGCATGGGGGCCATAACTTTTACTGAGATGTTCAACTTCAATCATCAACGCCACTCCTGCTGATCCTCACGATGCGCCCCCTTGAATTTTTAAGCGGTTTAACTCCGCCTCTAGGCGAGCCTCCCGCTCCAAACGGCTAAACTGAGCCTCCGCCGTATTATCCCTTAACTCCGCCGCCGCCTCCTCTTCAAAAAGCTGCGCCTCCACCCGGTCAAACATCGCCCAGGGGCTATCCGCCGTCGTGGCCAGCAACTCCTGAAGGCGACGGTTGGCTTGGGCAGACTGGAGGCGAGCCAGAATCATTTCCTGTTTAAGGCGGGCTTGACTATAGCGGCTTTCCAAAGTTTGTAAATCTGCCTTCAGTTTGGCGATCGCCCCCCCCTGCTCCTGGAGTTGGTTGCGCAAAAAGGCCGCCGTTTCCTGATAGCTGTGGCGACGCTGTAGGGCCGCCCGGGCTGCTGCCTCATCCTGGCGGGCGATCGCCCCTTGGGCCCGTTCATAGCAAGCCGCCGCCGCTGCCTCATTTTGGAGGGCTTGGCGTTCGGTGCGCTTGTGGGTGGCGATGGCCATGGCCACCCCCTGACGCAGGGCAATCAACTCCTCCTGCATCTGGGCGATCATCTCCGCCAACCGTTGCGCCGGATCCTCCGTCGCCGTGATCCAATGATTAACATTGGCTTCCACCACTCGCCAGGCCCTTTTCCACAAAGTCATCACTTCTTTTCGATAACGCTAACCGTATCCTAGCCCGCTCCTCCTAATTTTGCCCTTGATGGACTTCCCCCACCAGGCCACGCCCTTGCAATGCATTCACCAACCGTTGGGCATCCGCCGCATTATCAAAGGCTCCCATTTGAATCCGAATCCCCTGGGGAAACTGACGCAAATAGGCATCGGGAATCGCTCCCCTTGCTGCCCGGAGGGAATCCTCGCCATCATATCCCACCAACACATAGTAATAGGGGTCATTGCTGGGGGGAGCCGTGGCCAAATTGGGGATTTTTTCGGGTGGGGTTTCCACGGGTGTGGGGGAGGGTTCTGGGG
>RECT01000054.1 GCA_007693875.1 Spirulina sp. DLM2.Bin59 | reverse complement strand
CCCCCCCCCCCCCCCCCCCCCCCCCCCCCCCCCCCCCCCCCCCCCACTACTCTGAGGTGTGGGGTAAGACCTTACCGCCATCAATTTTGCAACAACGCCCGGAGGCGGCGGGCCATGAGTTTTACGCCACGGGAACCTCCATGGTGCTCCATCCCCGCAATCCCTACGTTCCCACTGTTCACCTCAACTACCGCTATTTTGAAGCGGGGCCGGTGTGGTGGTTTGGCGGTGGGGCAGATTTAACCCCTTATTACCCCTACGCTGAGGATGCTCAACATTTCCACAGCACCTATAAGGCGGTGTGCGATCGCCACCATCCCCACTACTACAATGTTTTCAAGCATTGGTGTGATGAATATTTCCACCTCAAGCATCGGGGGGAAAACCGGGGCATCGGTGGCATCTTCTTTGACTATCAAGATGGCCGCAGCGAACTCTATCGCGGCCCCAACCCCGATCAAGCCGCAGCGGAATATAGCCGCAACCTGGGGGAGATTGCCCCCCGCAGTTGGGAAGAAACCTTTGCCTTTGTTCAGGACTGTGGCCATGCCTTTTTGGATACCTATGTCCCCATTGCCCAAAAACGGCAGGATACCCCCTGGGGCGATCGCGAGCGACAATTCCAACTCTACCGCCGCGGCCGCTATGTGGAATTCAACCTCGTTTATGATCGCGGCACGATTTTCGGCCTCCAAACCAACGGCCGCACCGAATCGATCCTGATGTCCTTGCCGCCCCTCGTGCGCTGGGAATATGGCTATAGCCCTGAACCCAACAGTCCCGAAGCGGAACTCTATGAAGTGTTCCTCAAGCCTCAGGACTGGGTGAACTGGGCTTAAACCGCAGGCTAGGAATTGATCCCCGCCACCAAAAAGCAAGATCAATTCCCCCAACAGTCCAGGAACCTCTAGGTGGGGTTGGGCCACCCTGGCATTTTTCTGGTAAGCTGAATACAAACTTGGCCCCCCGTACCCACGAGGGACTGAGAAATAATACAGTTCATCCAATTGTCAAACCCAACAGAGGACTTCGGCACTCCATGCTATCGTTGAGGTAGTCACGTTTTCCATAGTCTGCGTTGTCATCCGGTCAGAGTTATACCCACAGCGGTTCTCTTGAGATGTTGGTAGATCATATTGCTTGAGTTTGAGGCGAGTTAACGAGTGATTCACATCGAACAGAAAGAACACACGACCCAAGATGGCGCCCAGGTCATCGTTCTGGCGCCCAGTGGGCGGCTGGATATTACAACGGCCTGGCAATTTCGGCTGAAGTTACAGGAATGTATCTCTAAGCTGAGTCCTCATGTTGTCGTTAATCTCAGCCAAGTTAATTTTATTGATAGCTCGGGGCTAACATCCCTGGTGGCGGGCATGCGAGATGCAGACAAGGTGAAGGGCAGTTTTCGGATCTGCAATGTTCATCCTGAAGCAAAGCTGGTCTTTGAAGTCACCATGATGGATTCAGTGTTTGAGATTTTTGATACGGAGGAGGAGGCCCTCGATGGTGCGCCTCGCAGTCTCGCTACCTAGGGAATGCTGCCATAACGTCATTTACTCTCGGGGCTGAAATGGGTAATTCCACCGGTTGTGGGGTTGCCCCTCTTGTTTTGCGTTGCGAATTATTCCCAGGGCAATTGTGTCCAATTCCACAAAAATCAATCCGGTATGCGACAATGGGGACACCGTCCCATCATTAAAATATTGGCTCTGTGGATACTGTTCGTACTGTTTCTGATACTAAACGAGAGTTTTATGCACACCATACCCGCCCGATCAACTCGATTTATCGTCGGGTGATTGAAGAGTTAATGGTGGAGATGCATCTCCTATCTGTTAATACGCTCTTCAAGTACGATCCAATTTTTGCTCTCGGTGTTGTCACTTCCTATGATCGCTTTATGGCGGGCTATGAGCCGGAGCGGGATTTAGAATCTATTTTTCAAGCCCTTTGTCGTGCGGTGGGGCGCGATCCCCATCAATATCGCCATGATGCTGAGCAAATTCGCAATGCCTGTCAGAACCGCACAGTGGAGCAGTTAACGCAATGGGAGCATGCTCTTGCTGGTGAGGGCCAAGCCCAACCCCTTTACGACTGCTTGCAGGCGATCGCCTCTAACCCCACGTTTAAATACAGTCGCCTCTTTGCCATTGGTCTCTACAGTATCCTGGAAATCATCCATGGGGAATCCTTAGGGAGTGAGGAACTTCAACCCCTCACCGTGATTGGCGAATCACTCCACCTCCCGGCGGAAAAACTCAAGAAAGATTTAGAACTCTATCGCAGCAACTTAGAAAAAATGACCCAAGCCCGTGCGGTACTGGATGATGTGCTCCAGGCCGAGCGTAAAAAACGCCAACAGCGATCGCTGGAAAAAAACACTTCCCCCGATGGAGCGGCTAGCTAAAGGGCCACAATGTGGTATATTTAGAGGTGGCCCGGATCAATGCGATCGTCACGCCCAAATCTTGTCAGGACCGGAAGGTAGCAGCAATACGGGATGCTGATGGTAGGCGTAGACTCCGGGTCTTCAATTTAATTGGTTTCTAATGGCTGTGATGGTAAGCGCCCGCCTCTGGTCGAAAGGGGCAAATCTCTTCAACCACCGTCACGCCCAATTGTAATAACATCCCTTGCAACACCGGATCAGGGCTGAGGCGCAGATAGGTCGCGGTTACTTCCAGTGCCACATGGCGATTGCCCAGATGATAGGCGGCCCGCAGCAATGCTTGGGGGTGAGCAGCAGTGACGGTTAAAACCGGCTCCGGTTCTGCGACTACCTGTGCCCATTCACCCCGTTCCCCGGTGAGCCAATCGCCATCTTGTAAGACAGTTCCTCGCGGCAAGCAGAGGATAACGGGAACCCCGGTGCTGGTTTGGCAGTGGTGGCGGCTGCGGTGGCGATCGCTCGCCGGTAGGGGCAACAGAAACACCTCCCCCTCGATAGGAGTGGGAGGGTGCTCGACGCGCTCCACTAAGCGCATTAACTCAAGATCCTCAACCATGATCTTTAACCATTAGCGACAAGCCGCACTAAACTCGGAAAGGCGGCAAAGTTCCTGCATGTGAGTTTGAATCTGCCCTCGCAATTCTGGGCTATTTTGGGCTAGACGGGTAATTTCATTGAAGCGATTATTGGTCAAACCGTATTGGCGCACGATGGTAGCAGCGTGTTGACAATAGGATCGGGCAATTTGTCCGCCAGGCAAACCGCTAAACACCGATGAACAGACAATATTAGGGTTGCCACCGGCACTGCGAATCTCCCTCGCTGCTTCCCGGCGGCGAGGCTCCATGGCTAACACTGCCTTGGCATAGCGCACCACCTCATCGGTGCTGGGGGGACTTTGAGCGTAGGCTTCTGTGGCGATCATTACTCCCACAGGAGCCGCCAAATCAGGAATCCACCCCGCCAGGGTTCCGGTGGTTACAACAATGCCCACCATCAAAAGGGATCGGAGTGAAAAAGTAGAATGAGCCATAATTGAACGCGCCATAATACAAAACCGTCAGTGCAGAAGTGGATATGATGAAGAGCATGGGGCGGGGCTTGATCCTGCAAATGGCTAGGCCATTTACGCAAGAGATCCGCCAAATGAGTGATGACGTTGAAGCTGGAAGGATAACGAGTCCTTGCTTCTATGAACTATTTTAAAAACGAAAGTTCCATTTCGGTGGGTTTATGGGGAACTTTTTTAGCCGGAGAAAAATTAAATTTGCTCGAGAGAAATGAGTTGAGCCTGAGGCGTAAAGAGATGGCGGGTAATCCCGACTGTCACCAGGATAGCAGTGAGGGCTTCGGCGGCGGCAATCATGAAAAAAATCAACAATTGATAGGCGGCGGCATCTAGGGGGGCGATGCCGCTGAGAATTTGTCCGGTAAATAGCCCAGGTAATGTCACCAAACCGAGTACGGTCATGCGGTTAATTAAGGGGATCAGGCTGGCCCGGATTGCCTCACGACGGTAGGAGGCGATCGCCTCCTGGGGTTGCGCCCCCAAACTCAAATGGGTGGCAATATCAAGGGGATTGCGCCGGATGGTCGTGAGCAGTCTCTCACCGGCTAAGGTGGCGGCATTCATCGCATTGCCCAGTACCATCCCTGCTAGGGGAATCAGGTATTGGGGACTGTACCAATCCGGGGGTTGAATCACCACCCACAGGGCATAGCCGAGGGTCAGCAGTAGACTGGCTCCTAGGGCTAACCACACCGTTGGCAGCAGTTGTTTTTGGGGAGAAATGCGGTTACGGGCGGTGATGGCGGCAATAGTTAACATCACCCCCACCACTGCCAAGACGGCCCAGGGTTGATGGAGGGCAAAGACGAGATCGAGGATGGCCCCGGCGGCGAGGAGTTGCACGATGCCCCGGGCGGTGGCGATCGCCAAGGCTTGCCCCAAGCCCAACCGTTGCCACGCCCCCAAGGCCAACGTGATGCCAATCAGCACCAATGCTAAAGCTAAATCAAGCCAATCCAGGGTGATTAAGGGGGGCATTAGCCGCTCTCCATGACAAAATCAAGAAAATCTGGTTAGATCAAGTGAAAATTTTAATCGTAAATGCGCGTGAATAGGATTTCCCCCTTAGACCTGACCCGGCAGTACGCCAGTTTGGATGCTGATGTCGGTGCAGCGGTGCTGGCTGTGCTCCGTTCCGGTCGTTACATTGGCGGGGCAGCCGTCAGCGACTTTGAAACCGTTTTTAGTGAATATATTGGCACACCCTATGGTGTGGGCTGTAATTCAGGAACCGATGCCCTTTATTTGGCCCTGCGGGCCTGTGAGATTGGGCCCGGTGATGAAGTGATTACGACACCGTTAACATTCATCGCCACCACTGAGGTGATTTGTCGTGTGGGGGCAACGCCGGTCTTTGTGGACATTGACCCCACCACATTGAACCTGGATCCCCAGCTCATTGGCCCCGCCATTACCCCCCGGACGAAGGCGATTATTCCCGTCCATTTGTTTGGCCGGCCTGTGGATATGACCGCTGTGATGGCGATCGCCCAAGCCCATCACCTGATTGTGATCGAAGATTGCGCCCAATCGACGGGGGCCCTGTGGGCGGGGCAAAAAGTGGGAAGCATTGGCCCGGTGGGGTGTTTTAGCTTTTTTCCCACGAAAAATTTAGGGGCCTGTGGGGATGGGGGGGCGATAACGACGGGGGATGAGGCGATCGCCCATCGTATCCGCCAACTGCGGGAACATGGCCAATCGGAGCGGTATATCCATACACAAACGGGATTAAATAGCCGCCTTGATGCCCTCCAAGCGACGATCCTGGCCATCAAACTCCGCCATTTGGATCGCTGGAACCAACAACGGCAGGCCGTTGCCCAACAATACGAGACCCTCCTCGCCCCACTACCCACCATCACCCTGCCCACCGCGCCCCCGGAAGGAGAGGCGGTGTGGAATCAATACACGATCCGCATTGCCGATCCCCAAGGGGATGGCTCCCGCCGCAATGCTATTCAAGCCGCCCTCCAAGACCAGGGCATTAGCTCCATGGTCTATTATCCCCGCCCCCTTCACCTCCAACCCGTCTATGAACATCTGGGCTATCAACCGGGGGATCTTCCCCAAGCTGAACAGGCTGCCGCTGAAGTGCTGTCCCTGCCCATGTTCCCGGAACTGACCCCGGAGGAGCAGGAACAGGTGGCCTATGGGTTAAAAGAGGCGTTAGCGGTCCACCAAGCTAAACCATAGGCTTGGGTGGGGAGGTTCACCTGGTTGTGGAAAACGACGCGGATTTTATAATTACCCGTTCTGGGAATGGGACAAAACAGATGCTCGACGCTATCGATCGCACTCACAGAGCGGCAAACACTATCAGCCAGATCGTCGCTCTCCGCCGGTAGGACATAGAGATCCAAATTGTTCAAACCATAATCCCGAAAGGTTTCGCCAATATCAAACTGGCCATTGCCATTGAGATCCTCCAATTCCACATGGCGATGCCAGGCTATGGTAGCCGCGAGATACTTGCCGGCCGGCAGGGGTTGGTCAAACGCATAGTCCTGATAGTTCTCGACATTGACCTCACGGTAGTCCCAACCGATGGGAGGGATTGTGCCCGGCCCCCATTGACCGGCTTGAAATTGCCAATAGGCCCGCCAAGCATTGAGTTGGCCCGCCCCCATTTCGATATCGAGGGGGACAGCGGGATTATGGGCAGCATCGCCGTTGAGCCAATCCTGATGGCCTTTGCTGAGGATGGTGCGACTTTGCCCCAGGTAGCGGCCATCGCCGGGATCCTGCTGTTTGTCAGCGGCATTGAGCAACACCGCTTTCATGACTTCACTTTGACGAGCCGCGAGAGACCATTGGTTGGCGGCGATTTGGCGATCGCCATATTCCTGCAACACCGCCACCACCCCCACCACCTGCGGCGAGGCAAAACTGGTTCCCGAAACCGGCATGGTGCGATTGCCGTCATAAAGC
Source organism: Spirulina sp. DLM2.Bin59 (assembly GCA_007693875.1). GTDB lineage: Bacteria > Cyanobacteriota > Cyanobacteriia > Cyanobacteriales > Spirulinaceae > Spirulina. The sequence continues at coordinate 854 of RECT01000054.1, read as the reverse complement.
CGCAGGCCATTGCCAGGGGCCACCAAGCCCAGGGAGCGACGGAGATTGACGTTAATTTCCCGCTGAATCACGGTGCGGCCAATGCCCTCGGGGAGAGCACTCAAATTGGCAAAATCCAGTTTACGAAACCCCTCTTCAAACCGGACTGAGGCCGCCACGGTAATGCCATTGTAATGATCTGTGGGGATCGGAATCCCCCCCCGGCCTTGGTTCCCCGCCACAGCATAGAGGGTATTGTGAACCCGTGCCGACCAATCCAGACAGCGGGTGAGCAGGGCATTGCCATCGAGTACCGGATTCTCGCGGGGATCGCGACTAAGGGGTTCCCCATAACTTAAATTAATCGCCCGCACATCGCCGCCATTCTGTTGGGCGATGTGCTGGGCGGCGATGCATTGGCGGTCTTGGCTATCCCGGTTAAGGCTACCAATGGCTGAAGCGTAAAGTTTAGCCCCTGGAGCTACACCGGTTAATTGTTTATCGCGGCTGATCATCACCGTGGCCACCATCGTCGCATGGGCATCCACATTGAGATTGGCCCCAATGGGGCGATCGCGGAAAAACACCTGCTCCACTGGGAAAAAATCCTGATCGGACGCTTCCTTATCGAGTCCCAATTTCAGCGGCCGGCCGATTTCCACCTGACCAATCCCCACCTTGCGGCCGATTAAGTCATAGGGGGGGGCATGAAGACGGCGCACATCAATGCCGCGATCGCCCGTGGCATCACGCAACGCCTGAGCGGGCAAAATGAACCCCAAGGTGAGGAAACTCCCCAACAGCCAATAATGAGCGGTTTTCATGAAAAAATATTGGAAGCCTGGAAACTCCGTCTCTTTAGAGCGGAGGGGAAA
>RECT01000056.1 GCA_007693875.1 Spirulina sp. DLM2.Bin59 | reverse complement strand
CCGATTTTGAGTGGTATTCGCCGTCACATCCTGATCGTGACGCAGTTTTACCCCCCCGATTATGCCGCCACCGGTCAATTGATTGCTGAACTGGCAGTTCACCTCAGCCGCATGGGCTTGAAGATGCGGGTGTTTACGGGGCAGCCGGGCTATGCCTTTGATGCGGATTTTGCCCCGAAGCGAGAAATTCACGATAAAGTCCATGTGCAGCGATCGCGGGTGTCACGGATGTGGCCGCTGCGGATTCGGGGGCGGGCGGTGAATGGGTTGCTGTTTTGTTTGCGCACGGCAATTCATCTGATCCGGGCGGCCCACCGTCGAGAACTCTTAATCGTCACCAGTGAACCCCCCTATCTGCCGGTCATGGGCTATCTGGCCCATAAGCTTTTGGGGTTGCCCTATATTTGTTTGATCTATGATCTTTATCCTGATGTAGCGGTGGCCTTGGATGTGTTTCCGGCTCGCCACCCGCTGGTAAAGGCCTGGGATTGGCTCAATCACCATATTTGGAAGCGGGCGGAGCAGATTATTGTTTTAAGTTCTTCGATGCGCGATCGCGTCTTGGCGAAGGCCCCAGATTTGGAAAATCGGATCACCGTGATTCCCAGTTGGGCTGATCCCCAGTTAATCCACCCGATGGAAAAGGCAGAAAACTGGTTTGCCCAACGTTATGGCTGTGTGGATCGCTTTACGGTGCAATATTCCGGCAACCTGGGGCGATGTCATGATCTCGAAACAATTCTGAAAACGGCGGAATTGTTGCGGGATGAGCCAATTCAGTTTCTGTTTATTGGCCGGGGGGCGCAGTTGCAGGCCTGTATGGAGCGGGTGGCGCGATCGCAACTCACCCATTGTCGGTTTTTGCCCTATCAGGATAAAGCGGTATTACCCTATTCCCTGACTGCCTGCGATTTGGCTCTGGTGAGTATCAGTCCCGGCTTAGAAGGCTTAGTGGCCCCCAGTAAGCTCTACGGCATCCTCGCTGCTGGCCGCCCGGTGGCGGCTATTTGTGAACGCCATTCCTATCTACGGCAGATTTTGCGCAATGGCCGGTGTGGCCAAGCCTTTGAAAGTGGCGATGCGGCGGGTTTGGCGGACTACATCCGCGCCTTGGCCCGTAACCCCCAACTGGTGAAAAGCTTGGGGGATGCGGGGCGACGTTATCTGGATCAGCATTACACGCCCCAACAGGTGGCGGAGGCCTATTGGCAGGTGTTGACAAAACGGATTTAGGCTATTTTAGGCTATAAAAATTCTTCGGGTTTTGGTGGTTTGGGGGGGGTGGGCTGCGTTTCGGTTTCCCCATCGGTGGGAAAGCGGCTGATCAGTTCATCTTCCAATTGGATCATCAGGATTTCTAAAGGTGGCTCGTCGAGGGCGGCGTAGGCATCGGGGGGCAGGGGATCGGATTCAAAGTAGAGCAGCTTAATTTGTCCCTCGCCAATGACCAAGATAAACACCTCTTTGGCGGGATCATGGGCATCTAAAATGCCCAAAATTTCTTGCAGTTGATGGGCGACGTTGTGGTTGAGGGCTTCAACGGCGCGGCGGGGACAGGTGACAAAATGGGGTTGGGGTTTGAGGTCAATGCCTAAAACATCGGTGCTATCGGGGTTGGCCAGATGAAAACCCCAGGCGATCGCCGCCAGTTGGGGGCGAAAATCCCGGGCGAATTGGTCAAGGCGATACTTCCAGGGTTCAGCATCGGCCGAGGAAGCGGAAAAACTAAACATCGGCATGAGGGGCGGCACAACTGTTCAGCGTATCACTGCCATGGGGGTGATGGGCAGTTCTCAGGGAAAGGACTAAGATGGGGATGATCTTTCGTTGATCAGGGAAAAAGAATTTTGGTGAGTAAGCAAACGCCAGGCGGGCTTGGGCTGGAATCGGGGGCGATCGCCGCTGCCCTGGCGGGGACGATTACGGCGGCCTTAACCCGGCAGTTTCTCTACGCGGCGGCTCCCCTAACCCTCGCTTTGGGGGTGAATCTGTTTGTTCATCAACGGGTGCGAAAACAACAGCAAATGCTTGAGGCGGAGTTAGAGAAGCTCCAGCAAAATTTGGTGGCTCAGGTGGAAACGGATTTAAAACCGGTGCATCAGGAAGAGTTACAACCCCTGCGCGATCGCCTCCTCACCCTGGAGCAAAGCCAGGGGGAATTAGCGCCCCAATTTGCCCATGTAACGGAGCAGTTCACCACCGAGAGGGCGGCTGATCGTCAGAAATTAACGGATTTAGCCAGCCAGTTGGGCCAATTACAGGCCCAGATGCAGGCACCGGATCCGCAACGGGAGCAACTCACGGCAACGGTGACGTTGTTACAACACCAAATACAGGAATTGCGGGAGCGTTTTTCCCCTGAGGAATTTGGCATGATGCAGCGGGTGGTGGAGGCGCTTAAGGCTCAGGTGCAAACCTTGACCGATGGCGAAACCCATCACCGCCAAAATAGCGAGCGGGCCATCGCCCACCTCACGGAACAGATCGAGCATCTCAACGGGATCACCCCTGATCCCGCCCTGTTAATGGGTTTAAAAACTGCGGTTGAAAGCCAATTGCCCCAAGCCTTAGCAGATCTAGCGGCGCGGGTCACGCCCATGGCAGCGGAAATCGCCCATCTCAAGGGTTTGGCCATTGAACCTGAGGTTTTAACGGAATTGCAGGGGGCGATCGCCAACTTGCAAACCCATCTCGCCGCCCTGCCCAGTCCGAAAAACTGGCAACCGGAAATTACCGATCTGCAGCGGGCGATCCAGCGAATTCAAGATCAAGTCACGGCCCTGGCTGAACCCCCTGCAACGGAAGATCTTTGGGATGCCGCAACCCCAGAACCTGCTCCTGTTGTCCCCCCTCCTGCTGATCATCCTGAGGCGGATTTTGAGGAGGATTTTGGCGAGGAGGATGACCTTGGCGATGAGTTAGATGCAGAATTTGAGGCCTTTCAGGCTGCCGAACGCGGTGGCCGCCCTCCGGATCCTGATCCCTTAGACAAAATTGGCACGGAATTGGAAACGGGGATTCGGGATCTGGGGGAAAACCTTTGGGGCTGGGGGCGATCGCTCCGTAATACCCTCAACCGGTTTACCGAATCCGTCGATTTTCCCTACACGGATCCGGAAAGTTTGCAATCCTGGGGCTGTACTGCGACGGTGCGCCTCGTGATGCCAGCCCAGGGGCCGGTGGCCATTAGTGGCGATGGTGGTTCCGTGGCCTATCGTCAAAGTGATGGCCCGGTGGTCATTTTTGACATTGAAACCCAGGGGATTCACCATAGTTTAGTTGCCCCTGACTGTACGGCCCTCACCTTTGGCTCCGATGCCCAAACCCTGATCCTCGGGCAACAAACCGGCCAGGCTCTGGTCTGGAGGGAGCAACGGATCTGTCATACCTTGGCGGGCCATGGTCTGCCGGTGACGGCGATCGCCCTTAGCTCCCATGGCCGCACCTGTGCCACCGCCAGCAGTGATAAAACCATTGTGCTCTGGGATTTGGGGACGGGCCACCGTTTACGCACTCTGACGGGCCATTGGGCAACGGTGGAGAGTTTGGCGTTTAGTGGTGATGGCCATTTTTTGGTCAGTGGCAGCCAAGATGGTACGGTGAAGCGTTGGGATGTCGCCACGGGGGAAAAGGTGGCCAATGCTGCGCCGGGGGGAGAGGTGCAGGGGGTGGCCATGAGTCCCGATGGGGAGCAGGTGGCCAGCGGGGGGAGCGATCGCCACCTCCGCCTCTGGGCCACCAATACCCTTAGCCCCATCCACCACCACCGCACCAGTGGCCCCATCCGTCAGGTACAGTTCAGCCCCGATGGCTTGTTGATTGCGACCATCAGCGGCAAAACTGTGACGCTGTGGGCGGCTCGCCCCGGTGGAGAGGCGCGGATTGCTCGTCTCCATCATCCCCACTCTGTTCATCTCTGCCAATTCAGTCACGGGGGGCAACAGTTACTCACCGTTACCGCTGCGGGGGAACTATCCCGCTGGCAAAAACCCTAAGCCCTTGTGTTGTTGTCATGTTCCGCGTTCCCTTTTTGATCACCCTTGCCTGTTTGTTATTAACTCCCACTGTTGCCCTAGCAGAGGGGAGCCGAGAATTGAAGGGGCAAGGCGATCGCCCCCTCCTGCTCTACCGGGATGGTGTGCCCCTGGCGGGGATTCCTCGTCAGAATAAAATGTTCGTCTATGCCAAGGAGGGGGAAACCATTAATTTGGGATCTTCTGCCGTGGGAGTCAATCAAGGGCGGATTGAATACATTGCTCCCAATGGTGCAACGGGGAGTTGTAGTAGCAGTGCTGCCGGTCGCATTCGCAGCATTGCCCAGGAAAATATTGGCCCCTTTCCCGCTTTGGGTGGTTATACCCCCTGCCAAGTAGTGGTAGGAGCGGGTCAAGCCGGGATTTGGCAGGTGCAATTTGTCAGCCCTGATCCCAGCAGTAACGCTAGTTTCAACCTCACTACGCTACGGACTGCGATCAACAACTGGAACAACAGCGGCCAACAGGGAACCAATGAATTTTTCGTAACCGCTTGGGATATTACCGTCACCGATACTCTCGGTGTCGCAGTAGAGCCGGGCCGTGTTTTTATGAATTATCTACCCGGCCGTTTGGGTCAAGATGCCGCGTTTAATTCGCGGCTTTACGTTCTCACCAAAGACGGTTTTCAGTACCGCATTGCTTTCAGTGATCTTGACCCTGATGGTTTCACCCTCTTCGCCAATAACAAGGGTTTCCGCAACGGAACCGCCTTCGACAGTCCACCAATTTTTGAATCTGTCGAGCTCAGCGGTGATGCTACCGGCAATAACGTTCCTGCTGGGGTTTCCATCCATTCCCCGGATAGGCTTGATGATAGTGACAACATTACCCACCGCCTCTTTGTAAACCCCCCCAGCCCTGAGCTGCCTAGTTTTGCCAACATTGGGGTCAATAATATTGAGAATTGGTTACGCACTGAACCGGAAGACCCCCCAGAGCCACAAAATTTCCGGTTTGTGGGGGAAGAAGGAACCATTGGCCAGGCGGGGAGTTCCCCTCTCACCGGCAGTTTTATCTTCACCAACCCCAGTAGCAGAACCGCCACCTATACCATCGGCCTGGATCTGGATGGGGATGGGCAAATTACCGATAATGGGCGCGATCGCATCCTGATGGGCATTGCCCAACCGGGAGAAAATATCATTCCCTGGGATGGCTTAGATGGTCAAGGCAACCCTGTTCCGCCTGGGGATATTACATTTCAGAGTTCAATGACATTGGCGATCGGGGAAGTCCACTTTCCCCTCATTGATCCAGAAAATAATAAGGGCGGTTTTGTCATTGAACGTTTGAATGGCCCGCTGATCAGCAGTCCTGATCCCACTGCCCTCAACCTACCGGCTGATCCATTCTTAATCTATTACAACAATGCCGCCTTAGGTGGCGAATCCGCCATTGCGGGGGTGCTTAGCAATAATGGGGCCCACCGTTGGACGAATAATTTTGGGGATGAAGTGGGGATTGATACCTGGGTGAATGTTCCCAGTCCTTCAATTCCGGTGATCGGTGGTTTTACGATCAAAGAAGCGGATTTACAAATTACCAAACGGTTAGAATCCAGCACTGACCCCATTGCTGCCGGTAGCACTGTCACCTACATCATCGAAGTGAGTAACCCCGATGCTAGTCCGAGCGGTGTTGAAAATGTCCCTGTGACGGATACCATCCCCAGTGCGATTAGTAATGTCACCTGGACTTGTGCGGGAGAAAATGGGGGTGTTTGTAATGATGTTTCTGGTTCTGGGAATAATTTAAACACTACCGCTAATTTACCCAGAGATAGTAAGGTGATTTATACCATCACCGGCATTATTGATCTAGCATCGGAGGGGGAAACCATTCAAAACACGGCACGGGTGATACGTCCTAATGATGTTAATGATCCCAATGAAGATAATAACAAAGCTAGCACTGAGCCGCTCCTGATTGGCCCCCCTTTACCCACCACCTTAAGTATTACCAAAGCACCCCCGACGGGCCAAACTACTGTCAGCCCAGGGGAAACTTTAAGTTATACGATTATTGTAGAAAATACCGGCACAGCCCCCGCCTTTAATGTTGAAGTGGATGATCCCATTCCCACAGGTTTAAGCTTTGAAAGCAATACTGGGGATTGTGACACGGCGTATGTTTGCCAATTGGGGACAATTCCGGCCGGGGAAACCCGCACGATTATTACGACATTTACAGTTCCCGCTAATTACCAAGGGCCAGATCCCATTGATAATATTGCCGTTGCCTCTGCTCTCAATATCGGCCCTGATCCCGTCACCTCCAACACCGTTAGCCTAACGATCAACCCCGCTGAACCGCCCAACCTCACGTTAAGTAAAGATGGCCCCGCAACCTTCAATCCAGGGGACACCATCACCTATAACTTCACGGTTAACAATCCCAGCGATACCGATGCGGTCAATGTGATCTTAACCGACGAAGTTTTAACGGGTTTAGGATTCATATTCCAACCTTCCGATCTTTGCCCTGATTTACCCTGCGATTTAGGCATCGTTCCTCCCGGTGCAACGACATTCGATCTCAGCTTTTTAGTGCCGTTAGACTATACTGATATCAGCCCCATCGACAGCAAAGTAACACTAACCTATAGCAATAGTCCTACCCCTGATGAGCCCATTGAAGCGACTCTGCCTACCCGTTTACTTAATGCAGATTTAGTAACGACAAAAAGCGGGATAGAATCAGGCCCTGTGGGAGAATATACCTATAGGATTAAAACAGTTAACAATGGCAATGATGCGGCGGTCAATGTGCGTATCTCTGATGAAATTCCTGCTGGGGTGACAGTGACAGAGATTTCTGATGGGGGGATACAGGAAGGGAATTTTATTGTTTGGGATGTGGACAGCTTAGCTGCTGGAACCACGGTAGAATATACTGTAACCGTACGATTGGATACGCCGGGAGAATATACCAATATTGCCCGCAGCACATCAGACACATTTGATCCCAATCCGATTAATAATGATGGTTCAAGTCCAGATGCCCAGGTGACAACGATTATCCCTGACCCTGACCCCGATCCATTGCCAGCCCTATCCTTAACCAAAACTGGCCCGGAACAATTCAATCCAGGGGACACCATCACCTATAACTTCACGGTTAACAATCCCAGCGATACCGATGCGGTCAATGTGATCTTAACCGACGAAGTTTTAACGGGTTTAGGATTCATATTCCAACCTTCCGATCTTTGCCCTGATTTACCCTGCGATTTAGGCATCGTTCCTCCCGGTGCAACGACATTCGATCTCAGCTTTTTAGTGCC
>RECT01000098.1 GCA_007693875.1 Spirulina sp. DLM2.Bin59 | reverse complement strand
GGGGTCGGCGTAGCCGGGGGGATCGTGAGCAAGATCCCCCCTACCCCCTTTCCAAGGGGGGTGTTTTTAATCTAACGATCCACAGAACCCATGATCACATCGATACTGCCGAGGATCGCCATAATATCCGCCACCTTCATCCCCTTCAGCAATTGGGGCAGAATTTGGAGATTGTTGAAATCCGCCGGGCGCACCTTAAACCGCCAGGGGAAAATATTGTCATTGCCGACAATAAACACCCCTAACTCCCCTTTGCCACTTTCGAGGCGCACATAATGCTCCCCTGCCGGGATCTTGAATGTGGGGGCAACTTTTTTGGCCACGTATTGATAATCAAAGCCATTCCATTCGGATTTGCGGCCCTCCATCATCCGTTTGGCTTCCAAATTTTCATAGGGGCCGCCGGGAATGCCCGCGCAGGCTTGGCGAATAATCTTCGTTGATTCGCGCATTTCCCGAATCCGTACCAAATAGCGGGCCATGCAATCGCCGCCGGTTTCCCATTGGACTTCCCAATCAAAATCGTCATAGCACTCGTAGTGATCCACCTTGCGGAGATCCCACTTCACCCCCGAACCCCGGAGCATTGGCCCCGATAGCCCCCAGTTGATCGCATCTTCGCGGCTGATCGTGCCGATGCCCTCAATGCGGCGGCGGAAAATCGGGTTATTGGTGATTAATTTCTCATATTCATCCACCTTGGGGAGAAAGTAATCACAGAAATCGAGGCATTTATCGATCCAACCGTAGGGCAGATCCACCGAAACGCCACCGACGCGGAAATAGTTGTTATTGATTAACCGCGCCCCACTGGCGGCTTCCCACAGGTCATAGATCAATTCCCGTTCTCGGAAAATGTAGAAGAAGGGGGTTTGTGCTCCCACGTCAGCGAGGAAGGGGCCAAGCCAAAGGAGATGGTTGGCAATGCGGTTCAGTTCCAGCATGATCGCCCGGATGTATTGGGCGCGGCGGGGAACTTCAATATCTGCCAATTTTTCCGGGGCATTAACGGTGATCGCTTCGTTGAACATCCCGGCGGCGTAGTCCCAACGGCTGACGTAGGGGACAAACATCACGGTGGAGCGGTTTTCGGCGATTTTTTCCATGCCCCGATGGAGATAGCCGATCACGGGTTCACAGTCAACGACATCTTCCCCATCCAGGGTCATGATTAACCGTAGAACGCCGTGCATCGAGGGATGGTGAGGCCCCATGTTCAAGACCATGGGTTCGGTTCTTGTTTCTATCTGTGCCATAGATCGGCGGTTTCCCTCTGTGAATGTGCAGCTTGTGGTTTGCAGCTTGGGGCGAGTCACCCCGGTATCTTGCTGGTTGCTGAGTTCCCATTATTATAGAAAGCTGTGGCCCTTAGGATCAGAACTGCGGGAGAATTGGAGCCTACCGTGAAATTGCGGAGCAAACTCGTCAAAATTTCCCTAAGATAGGGTCTAAAATCCGCGTATCTGCTGAAAACCGCCTTATGTCCCTCGTGTTTATGTTTTTGTTGGGGTTGCTGGTGGGGCTGGCGTTCTGCGGTTGGCAGCATTACCAATTCCGTCAACAACTGGAGCGGCTTCTTCGCAAGCTCCCGGCTCAGTTCCAAGACCCTTCGGTGTTAAACCCGCTCTATCGTCTGCGTCGTTCTATGGAAGCACTGCTGGAAACTCAATACATTAGCCAGCAGCAGGGGCAGATGTGGACGGTGATCTTGGAGGTCGCTCCCCTGGGGTATCTGCGGGTGGATGCCTTAAATCAACTGCTGTGGTGTAATCCTGTTGCCCGTGAGATTTTGCAGATTAATCGCTGGCAATCGGGTCAGGTGCGGTTGTTGTTGGAGTTGGTGCGTTCCTATGAGTTGGATCAGTTGATTGAGGCGACGCGGCGGACGGGTCAACCTCAACAGTTGGATTGGGTTTACCGTTCGACGACGATCGCCAGGGAGGAAACGGCGATTCCTAGCCCCTATGCGATCGCGCTCCGGGCTTCGACGCTGTTGTTGCCCGATGATCATGTGGGGGTGTTTGTGGAAAATCGCCAGCCGATTGTGGAGGCCCGCCAAGCCCGCGATCGCGCCTTTTCCGACCTTACCCATGAACTCCGCACCCCCCTCACTTCGATCCAACTGGTGGCGGAAACCCTCCTGCCCCGTTTGCAAAATCCCGAAAAAAAATGGGTGACGCAGATGTTACGGGAAATTAAACGGTTAATCGGGTTAATCCAAAGTTGTCTGGATTTGAGCCGTCTGTCGAGCCAAGGGGGGGAAATCCTCAATCCCCATGCCATCCCCTTTGCCAGTCTTGTCCAGATCACCTGGCAGACCTTGGAACCCCTGGCCGACCGCAAACAGATCCGGTTGCGCTATCACGATCCGGAAAATGTGGAAATCTGGGTGGATCGCGATCGCTTTATGCAGGTTTTACTGAATCTCTTGGATAATGCGATTAAGCACAGTCCTGAAGGGGCAGAAATTTCGGTTAAAGTGGGGACGATGGTTCACAAAACAGCGCAGGGGCCAAAGAACTGGCATACAATTGACATTATTGATCACGGTCTTGGCTTCCGTGAGGCAGAGCTACCGTTGATTTTTGAACGGCTCTATCGGGGCGATGCCTCCCGACAACGGTCGGGCTATGATGGGTTAGACTCCTCGCTGCCCAATCAAGGTAGCGGCTTAGGCTTGGCGATTGTCCAGCAAATTGTTGCCGCCCATGGGGGCAAAATTACCGCCCAAAATCACCCCGAAACCGGCGGTGCTTGGTTAAACATTCAACTGCCAACCTTCACCCAATCTTAATCTCAAACCGGAAGGGTTTGTCTAGGATAGAAACAACGTCAATCTGTTCCACAATTTAATAACCCTTGAATGCCCTATGACCCTATCTACTTCTGCTTCCCCATCGCCCCATACGACCCAACTGGAACGGGCCTTGAAACAGTTGAGTCAAGAGGTTTTACGGATGGGGACATTGGTGGAGCAGTCCTGTCGCCTCGGTCATCAGGCGTTATTTGCTCAGGATTTTGAGGCGATCGCCGCCCTTACGCCCATTGAATCCCAAATTGACCGCTACTATCGCGATATTGAACTGGAATGCGCCCGGCTGATGACGCTACAGCGGCCGGTGGCTCAGGATCTACGGCTGCTCAGTGCGTTTATGCAATTGGTGCGGGATTTGGAGCGCATTGGCGACTATGCCCAGGATCTCACTGAATTGGCGCTCAAGCTTTATAACTACCCGCCCCACCCCTGTTTAGGGGAAATCGAACAAATGTCTCAACAGGCTCAGGGGATGCTGGCGGTGAGCTTGGTGGCCTTGGCGGATCTCGATCCGGGGGCGGGGGCAGAGTTAAAAGTGATGGATGACACCATTGATGATGCCTACGATCGCCTCTACCAAATCCTGGCCCAAGCGCGGGATCTTCAAGGCGTAGTGGAGCCGATTTTGTTGATGGTGTTGGCGATGCGCCATATTGAGCGGATGGCGGATCATGCCACGAATATCGGCCAACGGGTGGCCTATATTGTCACGGGACAACGGGGGTGATGGTCACAAAACTGCAAAGTCCCTCGCCCTCCCGAGGGATTTAGGGTGAGGGGACAAAAGGGGGATGCGCCCAAGAGGCCCCTGCTCCGGTAGCATGATCAGGAAAGGATTGATGAGGTGGCGAGCGTGGAAAAGCTTCTGGATTGGATTGATAAGATTTTGATGGTGGATGTGTTTCTGGTGCTGTTGGGGTTTATCTGGTTTGCCATTGCCCTGATTGGCCGGTCTACGGGTCTGCCGTTGGGGTGGGATCTGTGGTATTCCCTTTGGCAACCGCTGTTTAATCCGGCGATCGCCCTTTTGATTACAGGGGCGATTTTTACTTGGGCGGTGAAGAAGGTGGGGGAACGGTGGGGGAGTAAGGAGTAGGAAGTGGGAAGTGGGAAGTGGGAAGTGGGAAGAAGGGATGATGTGGGGGCGAAAAATTTGTGTGCCTCCGGCAGGCCAACGCACCCACGCCCATTAATTTCGACTTAATTTCGACAACCGAGGAGAGGGGATGGGGATTCAGTTGGTGGTTTTGGATATTGATGGGACGATCGCCGGGGTGAGTAATCGGGTGCGGCCGGCGGTGTGTGCGGCGATCGCGGCGGTGCAGGCTCGGGGGGTGAAGGTGGCGATCGCCACGGGCCGGATGTATTGTTCTGCGCTCAAGTTTCGCAGTCAGATCAACAGCCGGGAGCCGATGATTACCTATAACGGTGCTTGGATTGGCAACCCAGAAACGGGGGAACGGTTGGCCCATTGGCCGGTTCCCCCGGAGCGGATTGCGGAATTGTTGGATCTGGCGGCGGAACCGCAGTGGCGATCGCACCTTGATGTTCATGTTTATCACGATGATCAGCTTTATGTGGGGGAAATTACGGCCCAAACGGAGGAGTACGTTTCCCGCTCCACAATCCGGCCCCAGGCGGTGGGGGATCTGCGCACTCTCTTGGATCGCCCCCTGACGAAATTATTGATGCTCTGCCCCGATGTGGCCCGCCTCCAGCAATTAAAAGCCCATACCCAAAGCCGCTATCAACCGAGGGAACTCTACATCACCCAATCCTCCCCCACTTTTTTAGAATTCACCCATCCCGAAGCCAGCAAGGGCCAGGCTTTGCGGTATTTAGCTGCAACCCACTACGGTATCCCCTTGGATCAGGTTTTGGCCATTGGGGATAACTACAACGATTTTGATATGATTGAAGCCGCCGGTATTGGCATCGCCATGGGAGACGCGCCCCCAGCGGTGCAGGCGATCGCCACTTGGGTTGCCCCCAATGTTGAAGCCGACGGCGTAGCCGTTGCCCTAGAACGCTTTATCCTGGCTTGACTTGCCCAATTGAGATCCCCCCGGCTATGCCGACCCCCTTTTTAAGGGGGTTAAATTCCGGAACCCCCCTTTTTAAGGGGGGCAGGGGGGATCCTGCTTCGCCCCTACGCCCCCCATTTTTGCCGCAACACCCCCAAAGCCTGACGGCAATTATCGGGAGCATAGACCGCCGTCTGCATCTGGGCGGTTGCGTCGATATTGACAATTTGGGGAGAAATCTCCCGAATCGGTTTGATGCCGCAGGGACTTTGTTGCCAGTCCAGCACATCCCCCAAGCGGTGCAGCATCAGATCTTCGGTGTTGTAGAAATTGAACAGTTGCCCTTGAAGATTTGTCGCCGCCCGGCCCCAATTTTTCCCCGTATCCCGGCGCACCGTCCCCGCTAACATCACCACATCCTGAAGGTGAATCTTCGCCTCCGACCATTCCCGCATCCCGTAATAGGCCACCTGTGTGCCCAGGCCGAAAGACCACAGCGATACCCGTTGGGCAGCAATTTCCCAAAGCAGCTTGGGCAGGAAACTCTTGCCGATCCGTTTAAATTGGTTGCGGCAACGGTTCCAAAGGGCGATCGCCTCCCCTGCATCCAATTGCGCCACCATCGTCAGACTAATATTTAAGGATTCATCCCAGCCCAGTTGGTAGATCGCCCCCTGCCAACCCAATTCCCGCAGGAGCGATCGCCAAGGCCGATCCCCCATCACGCCGATCCCCTCCTCATTGCCCCCACCCATGAGCACTAAAACATCATCCCCAGAGCGGGCCGGTTCGAGGGAGATCAGATAAGGTTGTTTCATCATTTCAGCATGGCAACGGGTAGGAACAGACAGGCTAGAATAGACAAAACCCCTCAGCCAAACTGAAGGGCAGACTCGAACCCCAACCAAATTTTATGCCAGCTACAGCGACTCAGACAAAATACGAAGCGGTGATTGGCTTGGAAACCCATTGCCAACTCAATACCAAAACCAAAATTTTCAGCCCGGTATCGACGGAATTTGGGGCGCTGCCCAACAGCAATATTTCTCCCATTTGCCTGGGTTATCCGGGAGTGCTGCCGGTGCTCAATGAGAAGGTTTTAGAATATGCCGTCAAGGCGGGCCTGGCCCTCAACTGCCAAATTGCCCCCTATAGTAAGTTTGACCGTAAACAATATTTTTATCCCGACCTGCCGAAAAATTATCAAATTTCCCAGTACGATCTGCCCATTGCCGAGCATGGCTGGCTAGATATTGAAGTGATTGATCCCCAAACCAAGGCAATCAGCCATCGGAAGATCGGGATTACCCGGCTCCACATGGAGGAGGACGCGGGGAAATTGGTTCATGCCGGGAGTGACCGCCTTTCTGGTTCCACCCATTCCCTTGTGGATTTCAACCGGGCGGGGGTTCCCCTCTTGGAAATTGTCTCGGAGCCGGATATTCGCAGCGGGGCTGAGGCCGCCGAATATGGCCAGGAATTGCGGCGGATTGTCCGCTATTTGGGGATCAGCGATGGCAATATGCAGGAGGGTTCCCTGCGCTGTGATGTGAATATCTCGATTCGCCCGGTGGGCCAAACGGAATTTGGCACGAAGATCGAGATTAAAAATATGAATTCCTTTAGTGCGATTCATAAGGCGATCGACTACGAGATTGAGCGGCAAACCAAGGCCCTTGAAGCTGGTGAACCTTTGTATCAAGAAACGCGGCTGTGGGAAGAGGGAAGCCAACGGACGATTAGTATGCGGAAAAAAGAAGGCTCTAGCGATTATCGCTATTTCCCGGAGCCGGATTTGCCCCCCATTGAGGTTTCCTCGGTGCAGTTGGAGCAATGGCGCAGTGAGTTGCCGGAGTTACCCGCTCAAAAGCGCGATCGCTATACCCGTGATTTGGGGCTTTCTCCCTACGATGTGCGGGTGATTACCGATGACCGGGCAATGACGGATTATTTTGAGGCGGCGATCTCCACGGGGGCCGATGTCAAACAAATCACCAACTGGTTAATGGGGGATATTACCGGCTACCTCAACAGCGAGAAAAAGGCGATTACTGACATTGCCCTCACCCCGACGGGTTTAGCGGAATTGGTGAACCTGATTGAAGGGGGAACGATCAGCGGCAAAATTGCCAAGGAAATCCTACCGGAACTGTTAACGGCAACGGTGGCATCGGTGGCGGATTTTGTGGCCAGCAAGGGCATGACGCAAATTTCCGACACGGGGGAACTGGAAGCGATGATCGATGAATTAATGGCGGCCAACCCCGATAAAGTGGAACAATTCCGCGCCGGTAAAACGAAGCTCCAAGGCTTCTTTATGGGGCAAATCATGCAAAAAACCAGCGGCCGCGCCGATCCCAAGCTCACCAACCAAATGCTGGCCCAAAAACTCAAGGGCTAACCCCAATTTCCCCCATCCCCTGCCCCCTCAATCCAGGGGGCAGCTTTGCCATACTCCCCACTTCCCACTCCCCCATGCACACCCTCAC
>RECT01000459.1 GCA_007693875.1 Spirulina sp. DLM2.Bin59 | reverse complement strand
GTTGGCGTGGGGCCGAAAGGATTGCCGTGGGGACGAAAAATTTTTAGGCTTACGCCAACGCCCCTACATTCCCTATTCCCGGTTTCCCGTTCCCCGTTCCCCATTCCCCAACTAATCCAACCGAGCCATCGGCGCATGTTCGGGATCAATTACCTTCTTCCCAATGCCGGGGAACTGTACCCCTAAATGCACTTTCTTTTTCGTGCCGAAAACATGGGTGACTTCTCCCTCGCCAAACTGATCATGATGGAGGCGATCGCCCACTGTCCAATTGTTGGGATTGTTGTCGATTTTGGGGGGGGCATCGTTGATTGTTGAAGGTTTGCGGCGGCGGTGGGAGCGATCGGGCTGTGTGACTAGATCTTCGGGCAATTCTTGGAGGAATTGCGATGGCACACAGGATTCAGAATTGCCCCAGAGGCGGCGCATTTGGGCATGGGTCATAAATAATTGATCCTGAGCGCGGGTAATCCCCACATAACAGAGGCGGCGTTCCTCTTCAATGGCGGCGGGATCATTGAAGGCCCGCGCACTGGGGAATAAACCCTGCTCCATTCCCACCATAAACACCACCGGGAATTCTAACCCCTTGGCGGCATGGAGTGTCATCAGCGTGACGGATTCTTCCCCCGCCTCTAAATTATCCAAATCGGAGGCGAGGGAGGCATTGGCCAAGAACTCCTCTAACCGTTCCGTTTGATTCTCCTCTTGGAATTGGGCCACCGCATTGATTAATTCGCTCAGGTTTTCGAGGCGCATATCCGCTTCCTCATTGCCCTGTTGGGCCAAATCGTCACGATAGCCAGAATCTTCAATAATGCCCTGCACCAGGGCCAAGGCCGGTACATCTGCGGCCAATTTCTCCTGATAGGTTTTGATTAAATCCACAAATTCCCCCACCCGTTTCGCCGCCCGCCCCGATAGGGTCTGCATCGAAGTTTCATCACTCAACAATTCCCACAGGGGAATCCCCAATTCCTGGGCAGCATTTTGGAGGTTATCGAGGGTGGATTTACCGATACCGCGACGGGGGGTGTTAATGATCCGCAAGAGGCTCACGGTATCGGCGGGGTTGGCGATCGCCCGTAAATAGGCCAAAGCATCTTTGATTTCCTTGCGATCGTAGAACTTCAACCCCCCCACCAATTGATAGGGCACTTTCCCCCGCAGGGCATCCTCTAGGGGTCGGGATTGGACATTGGTGCGGTATAAAATTGCAAAACTGCCCCAATTTAATTCCGGGTTTTCCTCCATTAACCCCCGCATTTGATCCAACACAAACCGGGCTTCCGTTTGTTCATTATCAGTCTTGGCAATATAGATCGGCTCCCCTTCGCCACGGGTGGCCCGCAGTACCTTATCAATGCGTTGGGTGTTGTGGTCGATGAGATCATTGGCGGCATGGAGAATCGTTTCCCGTGAGCGGTAATTTTCCTCCAACTTCACCATCGTAGCGGTTTCCTCATCGTTCAAACCATCGCCAAAGTCCGCTTGGAAGCCGAGGAGGATGCGAAAATCTGCCATCCGGAACGAGTAGATCGACTGATCCGCATCCCCCACCACGAAGACAGAGCGATCGCCCCAATCCCAAGCCGTCCGATCCGTTGCGCCATTGGTCGTTAAGAGGCGAATAAAATCGTACTGAATCCGGTTCGTATCCTGATATTCATCCACCAAAATATGATGAAACTGTCGATGCCAGTAGTCAAGCACCTTAGCATTCTGTTCAAATAACCGAACAGGAATCAAGAGCAAATCATCAAAATCCAGGCCATTATTAGCCGCCAACTCATCCTGATACCGTTCATACACATCGGCAATTACCCGACCTTGATAGGTGGAATTTTCCAGGGCATATTCCGTGGGCGAGTGGCCCAGGTTTTTGGCATTACTAATGGCGTAGCGAATCTTGCGGGGATCAAACTTTTTGGGATCTAAATTTAGTTGTTTCGTGGTGATATTCTTCACCAATCCATTCACATCACTATCATCAAAAATTGTAAAGTTGCGATTCCAGGTGCGGCCCCGTTCATCCTGATATTTATTGATATCAAACCGGAGGATCCGCCCCGCTAAACTGTGGAATGTGCCAATCCATAGGGGTTTGATCACCGTTTTATAAACCTGAGAACCCAGTTGTGTTTGCAGATGGGGATCAAGGGTATCGAGGGGTTGGCCGTGCTTTTCGAGGGCGAGGCGTTGGGCAAAGAGGCGATCAATCCGCTCCTTCATTTCCCGGGCGGCCTTATTCGTGAACGTCACCGCCAGGATATTTTCCGGATTAACCCCATGTTCCGTAATCAGGTTAAAGATGCGATAGGTGAGGGCGCGGGTTTTCCCTGAGCCGGCCCCCGCCACCACCAACAGGGGGCCGCAATGATGCTCGACGGCGCGGCGTTGAGCGGGGTTGAGATGGGCAAGGAAGTCGGTACTCATGGGCAAGGATGCGATCGCATAAACAGAAGGGCCAAGGTTAGCCCTGATGCCATTCTAGCTATTCTCGTCCCCCTCACCCTGATCGCCCTGGGATTTAGGGGGGGAATCCTGTCCGGATCCCAATGGCAGGATGGGGGTTTGCCCCGATGGGGATCCCTAACTCGCCATCGCTTGGGCTTGGGCGAGGGATGCCTCAACACAGGTTAAAATCCGGTCAAAATAGTATTCATGAATTAAAACACGAAGATGATCCCGAAGTCGATAGGCTTCGGGGGGAATCTCCGCCACCAATTGTTTACACATCGTATCGTTGCATTGGGAGGCAAATTGATGTAGTTGTTGCTGCCACTCAATGGACATGGTGGCAAAGTCTGCCGCCGTTAACTCTGACCCTAAAAAAAGGGCATTATCTCCGGAATTTTGACCCTGATCCTGTTGATACTGTACCCCCAAATGTTGGGCTAAAACCATCAAAACTTCTTCTCGATTAAAGGGTTTGCCAATAAAGGCATCACAACCGGCGGCTAAACAGTCTTGGCGATTTTCCATAAAGGCACTGGCGGTAATAGCCACAATCACGGGGATGGGGCGATCGCTCCCCCTTCCCACCTGTTTTTGACTGCGGGCCTTAATTTCCTGGGTAGCGGTGTAGCCGTCCATAATCGGCATTTGCATATCCATAAAAATCAGATGGGGTTGCCAACTGTGCCAGAGGTTCAGGGCTACCTGGCCATTTTCCGCCTCCTGAACCACAAAGCCCAATTCTGTGAGCAGTGTAACCAGCAAAAGCCGATTCACGGGCCGATCTTCAACGACTAAAATGCGATAGTCTAACTGGCCCGGCGCGAGACAGGTGACATCCCGAAAGCTGTCGATGGTGGTTGCTCCCGATGGCCTGATGGTTGCCCGATCCACTGAGGTGACAGCGGCGGTAAACGTGAAGCAACTGCCCTGATTAACCACACTGTTAACGGTGATATTCCCCCCCATCAGTTGGGCAAATTGTTGGGAGATGCGTAGCCCTAACCCTGTGCCTTCTAAGCTGGCTTTGCCGACGGCGGTTTGTTGGAAGGCTTGGAACAGTTGGTCCAATTCCTCCGGGGCAATGCCGGGGCCGGTATCCTCAACGGTGAACTGGAGAATCATCGGGTTCGCGGGTTTAAACACCCCCACCCAGAGCAGAACTGATCCGGTTTGGGTGAATTTCATCGCATTGCCCAGGAGGTTAATTAAAACCTGGCGGATTTTGTTTTGGTCGGCAATGATCACATCGGGCAACCGGGGCGATCGCTTCACCAACCAATCTAACCCCTTCGACTGGGCTTTAAGGGCAAACATGGCTTCAAGGCCATTGAGCAATTGAGTGAGGTTAAATGCTGTTTCATTGAGGGTCATCCGTCCCGCTTCAATTTTCGACATTTCCAAAACATCATTGATTAACCCGAGGAGATGCTCCCCACTTTGGTTGATGATTTCCACATAGCTCTGATTGTTGGGGTCAAGGGTGCGATCGCGCTGCATTAATTGCGTAAACCCCAAAATGGCATTTAAAGGGGTGCGCAGTTCGTGGCTCATGTTGGCGAGGAACTCACTTTTTGCCCGGTTGGCGGCATCGGCTTTTTCTTTTGCTTCTTGTAATGCCGTAGCCTGCTCTTGGGTTTGGGCGAACAGTTCCGCCTGCTGCACCGCCACGCCAAATTGATTGCTAATTTGGCTGACAATCTGAATATCTGCCTCCTGCCATAGGCGCGGCCCCTGGTTTTGATAGGCACAGACCAAACCCCAAAGTTGATTCCCGGCAAAAATGGGGGCGATGATATAGGCCCGGGCATGGAGTTGTTCTAAGAGGGCAATGTAGCAGGCGGAAAATCCCGCAGTATAAATATCGGCAACAGCACAATAACTTTCCTCCTGGCGATATTTGCCCCCTTGGTTTTCCATCAGGTAGGTATCTTGGGCAAGTTGTTCCAATCGCTTGAGTTTATTGAGGGTGCAGTGGGGATTTTCAGTGGTTTGTGCCGCCATGGGTTCAGCGTTGGGGTCTTCCGGGAGCAGGGGTTCCCAGGGGGAAACCACCGATTCCGCGACAATTTTGCCCATGCCATCGGGGTTAAAGCGATAAATAAGGACGCGATCGCAGGCGATCGCCTGTAACAGTTCCGTCGTCGTGGCTTGAAAAATACTCGCAAGATCAAGGCTTTGACGCATCCGCAGGATCACCCGGTTAATCGTCTGCTCCCGTTTAGCCATCAACGTCATTACGGTTTGGGCTTTTTTCCGTTCAGTGATATCAAAGCGAATGGCCAGATATTGCTGCGGCTGTTCATCTTCTCCAATCAGGGGAACAATGGTTGTATCGACCCAATAAAGATGCCCCTGTTTAGAACGATTGCAAATTTCTCCCTTCCACACATGGCCTTGACGAATCGTTTTCCAGAGCGATTGGAAAAACTCTGAGGAATGATAGCCAGAATTAAGTAGCCGATGATTTTGGCCGATCAACTCTTCACGGGCATAGCCACAAATCGCCGTAAACTGATCATTGACATATTCAATGACACCTTTTTGATCAGTAATCGCAACAATAGCCGCCTGATCTAAAGCATATTTAATATCAGACAATTGCCTGAAAGCCGATTCACGCTCCCATTCAGCAGATTTTTGCTTAATGAGTTGTTGAAAGACCCACCGCTGATCCGGTTCACAGCGTGGGCGAATCCCCGCAGGGGGGGAGCCATCGGTGGTATTGAGCAGGCTTTCTAACTGTCGTCTTTGGGCATCTGCTTGTTTCCGGGCAGTGACATCTCGCAAAATGGACAGGTGATGATCAGGCTGAATATGGGCAGTTGCACGATACTCAACCTCTCGAATTTCCCCATCTGCTCGCCGCAGACGAAATTCCCCCCGTTCTTCACCCACCATCAAGAACCGTTGCCAAGCCTTGGCAAAATCAAACCCCGCTGGCGCGAAATTCTCAATGCTTTGGCCAATAATTTCTGGGAGATCTTGTCCCAATAATTCACAGGCAGCGGCGTTGGCATGGATGTAGATACCCTGATCATCTGCGATTAGCATGGCATCTAAGGCTGTGTTAAATAGGGATTCAAACACAACTGCCTTGATGGGTGATAGAAATTTGAACATAATTTCGAGATTCGAGAGATACGGAACTGACGGACGGATCAAAAGCATTCCGGTGGGGTCAGACAGGAGGACTGATCAGCCGACAGGATGACCGCATTATACACAAAAGGAAAAATTTTCCTATATTTTTGTCAATTAATTATTTTTCTTTAGGAAAATTTAATCTTTGGGCGGTCTAGGCGTGATTAATCGGCAAAAATACCCTAAAAACTGCCAAAAATCCCTCTAAATTGGCATTAAGCGCAGTTTTTCACCGTACATTGCCGCTTTTCATGCCCACATTTCTATCGGCAAATTGCTCTCAATTCATCCGTATTTTTACGGATTGAGACCTTGATTTGATCACTGCCCTAGACCGTGAAACTGATTAGACATCGATTTTCCGGAGGGATGTTTCCAGCAATGTCAAAATTTTTTCAAAATGGTATTCATGGATTAAATCCTCAAGCCTTTGACGTAAAGCATCGTGATCCACCGGCATTTCTTTTAAGAGTTGCTTGCACATCATATCGTTGCATTGGGAAGCAAATTCGTAGAGTTGTTCCTGCCAAGCCGTGGATAGATTAGCGAAATCCGCCGCTGTTAACTCACCATCTAGGGGCAATGACCCTAGATCTTGATCGTTTTCGGCAATATCCCGTTGATATTCAACCCCCAAATATTGGGCTAAAACCATCAGGACTTCTTCCCGCTGGAAGGGCTTGCTAATGAAAGCATCACAGCCATCATCTAAACACTGTTGGCGATTGTCCGTGAAGGCACTGGCACTGATGGCCACAATCACGGGACTGGGGGAATCGGCTTCTTCCTGGCTCTCGGCTTTGATCTGCCGGGTGGCGGTGTGGCCATCCATAACTGGCATTTGCATATCCATGAAAATCACATGGGGTTGCCAACTGCGCCACAGGTTAACCGCAACTTGCCCATTTTCCGCTTCCCGGACGGTAAAGCCCAATTCTGTCAGCAGTGTGACGAGGAGCAGCCGATTTACGGGCCGATCTTCGACAATTAAAATGCGATAGTTGGGCTGTCCCGGGGCAAGACCGGTGACATCCCGGAAATGGTCTAGGGCAATGGACCCCGATGGGGCGCTGGCTGGCTGATCCACTGGGGTGACAGCGACGGTGAAGGTGAAACAACTGCCTTGATTGACCACACTGTTGACGGTAATATCTCCCCCCATCAGTTGGGCAAATTGCTGGGAAATGCGTAGCCCCAACCCTGTACCTTCTAAGGCGGCTTTGCCCACAGTGGTTTGTTGAAAGGCTTGGAACAGTTGGCCCAATTCCTCCGGGGCAATGCCGGGGCCGGTGTCTTCGATGGCAAATTGGAGGATCAGCGGAGCCGCATCGGTGAGGACGGTTGCTGTGAGCGTGACCCCGCCGTTTTGGGTGAATTTCATCGCATTCCCCAAAAGGTTAATTAAGACTTGCCGGATTTTATTCTGATCGGCAATGATCAGGTCTGGCAAGTGGGGCGATCGCCTCACTTGCCAATGGAGACCCTTAGATTGGGCCTTGAGGGCAAACATGGCTTCAATGGTCTTGATGAGGTGGCTGAGGTTAAATTCCGTCTTGTTGAGGGTAATGCGCCCGGCTTCAATCTTCGACATTTCCAAAACATCATTGATTAACCCGAGGAGATGCTCCCCACTTTGGTTGATGATTTCCACATAGCTCTGATTGTTGGGGTCAAGGGTGCGATCGCGCTGCATTAATTGCGTAAACCCCAAAATGGCATTTAAAGGGGTGCGCAGTTCGTGGCTCATGTTGGCGAGGAACTCACTTTT